>CALLZA010000222.1 GCA_937858165.1 uncultured Ardenticatenia bacterium | reverse complement strand
GCTTGAATCACCGGCCGCATCTTATCATCCACCTGGGCGTACAACATGGCGCTTCCCTCCGTTTTCGGAGAGAGTCGCTCGCTTTGTTCAGTTGGTAAAGTTCACATACCTTTCGAATAATTACTTAAGTACGGAGGCTAATTATGGAGGCACAACTACCAGAAACCCGAATGAAACGACGTTCCTCGCGGCTGGCGCAACTGATTCGCATCTATGAGGCAGGGCAGATCAGCGAGTTAATGGATCGTACCGTTGACAAGCTGCTCTCCGTTGAGGAGACGGAAGCGCGTCAGGACATCGAGGACTTGACTGCTGCTTTGCTCGCTTATGAGGAGCGGTTTGGTATGGCCTCCGAAGCATTTTACCAGCGCTTCGAGGCCGGTGAACTCGGCGATAGGGCCGATTTCATCGAGTGGGCATCATTCTACGATATGCTTCAAAATGCTAAGAAGCGCTTACAAGCTGTGAGTGATGAAGGGTGAAAGTCGGCGAGCATATCTATGAGGTTGAGAAACTCATCGTCAACAGCCCAATTATCCGGTCCTTTCAGATCAAGGAGAGGTGGATACGCCGATTCGACGCTTACATCAAAGTCAGAGTCAACTTGATCGATGACAGCATCCTTGAAATTACACAATTCCTGCACGCGGACGAAGAGAATTACGCTGAGATCAAGCGCTACAATTACCATTGGATGGATTCATCCAATCGCCTGCGACGGCGCTGGGACAATGTGCGTCACTATCCCGATCTGCCGAACTTCCCCCACCATCACCATGACGGCGATGAGAAGAACGTCCTGCCCGGCGAGCCGATGAATCTGTTCAAAGTACTCGACATCATCGCCGAAGAACTCAATCAAAAGAAGACAACCAGCGGCCGACAGTGAGCCGCCAACCCTAGAGCTACTATGAGCGAAACCATCTTTGGCCGCCTGGCCACCGTCGAAGTCCGCAGCCAGTTTGCCCAGATGCGCCTGCAAGGGCTGCAACATCGCCGCCGCCTGTCGCCCGGTTCGCCGCGCGCCGGGGAGCAGCCAGTCGTTACCGTCATCGTCGGGCCAGACTTGCCCATTGACGAGGTCGTCTGCCTGGTCACGGAGCCGGAGGCGGCCGTCGTGCCCCTGCGGCGAATCAAGGTGGAGTGGGATCTGACCCTATGGGCCTACTACGAAATCTGGGAGGCCGCCCTGCCTGCCCACCCGGCGGGCACGCTGGTGCGCTACCAGATTCGCGCCCACGACGAGGACAGCGGCGAGACGTACTGGATCGACGAGGGGGCGCAATATAGCTACGTCGTCGGCGACGCCGGCCCGCCGGCCTGGGCGCTGCCGGCCATCATCTATCAGGTCTTTCCCGACCGCTTCTCGCCCGGCCACGGCCGCGCCTGGAACGCGACAACCCGCCTGTCCGACATCTATGGCGGCACGCTACGCGGCATCATCGACAACCTGCCCTACATCGCCGGGCTGGGCTTCACGGCCCTCTGGCTCAACCCGTTCTTCCCCGACGACACCCACCACGGCTATCACGCCAGCGACTACTTCACCGTCAACCCGCGGCTGGGCACGCTCGACGAGGTGCGCGAGTTGGTGGACAAGTGCCACGAGCGCGGCATTCGCCTGCTGCTCGACTTCGTCGGCAACCACTGGGGCAGCCAGCACGCCACCTTCCAGGCCGCGCTGGCCGACCGCAACAGCCCTTACTATGGCTGGTACTACTGGAAGAACTGGCCCGATCAGTACGTGGCCTACTTCGACGTGCCCGACCTGCCCAAGCTCAACGTCGATCACCCCGCCGTGCGCGACCACCTGCTGCGCAGCGTCGGCTTCTGGCTGGGCGACATGAACTTCGACGGCCTGCGCCTAGACCACGCCGATGGCCCGTCGTATGACTTCTGGACCGACGTGCGCGTCGTCGCCCGCAGCATCAAGCCCGACGCGTGGATGTTCGGCGAACTGGTGCGCACGCCGGACCAGCAGCTCAGCTACGCCGGGCTGTTCGACGGCACGCTCGACTTCCTGCTCTGCCAGGCCATGCGCAATACCTTCGGCGCGGGCACGATGAGTCTGACCGCCTTCGACGCCTTCCTGAACCGACACGAGGCGTACTTCCCGGCGCAAAACGCCTTCAGCCGCCCCAGCTTCCTGGACAACCACGACATGAACCGCTTCCTGTGGCAGGCCGGGGGAGACAAGCGGCGGCTCAAGATGGCGGCGCTGGTGCAGTTCACGCTCGGCGGCGCACCCATCGTCTACAACGGCACCGAGGTCGGCGTGACCCAGGAGCGCGGCATCCACGACGCCAACAGCCAGGGGATGGAGGAGTGCCGCCAGCCCATGCTGTGGGGCGACGAACAGGACACCGATCTCTATGCCAACTTCTGGTATCTGAGCCACCTGCGGCGCAACCACCCGGCGCTGTGGCGCGGCGGCCGGCGCACGCTCTTCCTCGACTCGGCCACCCAGACCTACGCCTACGCCCGCGAGGACGGCCACGAGGCGCTGGTCGTCGGCCTGAACATGAGCGACGAACCGCGCACGCTGGTTGTGCCCTACGTCGAGCGCGGAACGAAGATCACCTTCGAGTTGCCGCCCTGGACGGGGGACGTGGCCTCTGTGTAGAATGACCGCCGACGGCCGACTGCCGACTGCCGCCGAAGCAGAATCGGGCTTCCAGAATACAGGTTTTGACGAAGAGTCCTCCCCTAGCCTCTGGTCTGTGGCCCCTGGTCGCTTTTCTGACGGCGGTCGTCCGTCGGCCGTCGGCGGTCTGTTGTGTCTACTCACTGTGGGGTTGTTGCTGCTCAGCTTCGGCCTGCGCGTCCATCGCATCGGCGAGCAGCGCGTCTGGTGGGACGAGGGCTGGTCGGTCTGGGCGGCGCGCTTCCCCGTGGCCGACATCCTGCGCGAGACGGGCAACGACGTTCACCCACCGCTGTACTTCGCGCTTCTCCACGGCTGGCGACAGATCAGTGGCGACAGCGAGGCGGGCTTGCGCCTGCTGTCGGTCTATCTGGGCCTGCTGACCGCGGCCGCGACCTATACCCTCGGCCGCGACATGGGCCGCGGGCTGCTGCCGCCGGGCGCGGCGCGGGCGGTGGGGCTGCTGGCGGCGCTGCTGCTGGCTGTGTCGCGCTTCGCCATCGCCTGGTCGCAGGAGATTCGCATGTACGCCCTGGCGACGCTGCTGGGGGTGCTGGCGGTGTGGGCGGCGCGGCGGGTCTGGGCAAGCAGCCGCCGGCGCGACGCGCTGGCCTACGTTCTGGCTGCGACGGCTGGGCTGTATACGCTCTATCTGTTTGCCCTGGTCTGGGCAGCGATCAACCTGGCCTGGCTGGTAGGCGTCTTGCGGCGGAAAGACCCCCTCCCTAACCCTCTCCCCCAGGGCGAGGGAACCAAAGGCCCTCTCGCGCAGAGCGAGGGCACTCTCCCCCGCTCCCCTGCCCCCCCGCTCCCCTGCTCCCCAACCCGCTGGCTCGTCCTACAACTTCTCATCGCCGCCCTCTTCGCCCCCTGGGCGCTCTACGCCGCCGGTGGCTTCCTGAGCACCGCCTCGGCCACGCCCATCCGGCTGCTCGACTTCCTCCACATCTACTGGACGGTGCTGACCGTCGGCATCCCGGTCGACGTGGCGCAGTTCAATTGGCTGACGCTGCCGGCGCTGGCGGTGTTCCTCCTCGCCGTCGTGGCGCTGATGGGGAGAATTAGGAATTACGAATTAGGAATTAGGAATGAACAGGGGCCGATGGCGGGTGGCCAAGGGCGAGTTCAGAGGTCTCTCTCGACTGACCCACTGAATACTGACCTACTGAATACTTCTCCCCTGCTCCCCCGCTCCCCCGCTCCCCTGCGCGACTTCAGCCTGCTCCTCACGGTGCTACTGCTGCCCGCCGCCGTCGTCTACTTCATCTCCCTGCCCCGGCAGAACTTCTACAACCCGCCCTTCAACCCGCGCTATCTGGTTATCTTCACGCCGTTCTACAGCATCCTGTTGGCGTGGGGGCTTGTCGTATTCGGACAGTGGGTGGGTTCGTTGGGCAGAGTGGACAAGAAGGTGCGACGCACTTCAGAAAGTGCGACGCACCCGGTCGCCACCCGCCGCCAGCCACTCGCCACCACGCTTCCGGCTGCTTTCATGATCACCGTGGCCCTGGTCGGCCTGTGGCCCTACTATCCGGGGCGCGTGCTGGTGGACGACTACCCCTCGCTGGTCAGCACCATCACCGCCCACCGCCAGCCGGGCGACGCGGTCGTGCTCTACACCGACACCGACTGGCCCATTTTCGCCTTCCACCACCCGGGGCCGTGGCGCGGTGTGCCCCATCTATGGGCCATGACGCCGGAGCTGGCCGATGACTTCCTGTCGCCCGTCTGGGAGAGCCACGACGCCGTGTGGCTGGTGACGACGCCCTACAGCGCCGGCGGCGACCCGCAACGCCACGTGCCCGCCTGGCTGGCCGAGCAGGCCGGGGCCGTGCGCGAATTCGCCTATAAGGACATGGCTCTGACGCTCTACGCCCGCACCGCCGAGCGAGCGGCCACGGCCGACACCCTGGTCAACGGCCCGCCGCCGTCTCGCCAACTCGACATCTCTCTGGCGCTTGCCGGGGCGATCACCGGCTACAGCCAGGCCGCGCGCGACTTCAAGAGCGGCGACGTCATCCACCTCTTCCTCTACGCCGGCGCCCCCGACGGCGTCGAAGCCCCGGTCGGCCTGCTCGCCCAGGCGGGCACCCCGTGGGGCCCACCGCGCCGCCCCTTGCCCGCCCCGACCCAGGCGCCGCGCGCACACAGCGCCCTGCACCGGCGACCACGAAACCCCACCAGCAGGGCCGAGCCAACCG
>CALLZA010000221.1 GCA_937858165.1 uncultured Ardenticatenia bacterium | reverse complement strand
CCTCCAGGTTGCCATGGTCGCTGGTGATAATGAGCAGCCCGCGGGCGTCGTCCCAAGCGGACAGTAGCCCGCCCAGCACGGCGTCAATGTGTTCCAGGTGGGCTACTGCCTCATCCAGCCCGCCACGATGGCCGATCTGGTCGGTCGGCCAGTGCTCGAAGAAGCTAAAGTCGTAGGACGCGGCAATGGCGAAGATGCGCCGGCCGGCCTCTTCCGGTGACAGGACGGGCACATCGTCATAGCCCAGATGCTCGCGCCAGCCCAGGGCAGTGAAGTCGGGGCTGACAGCCCGCCCGGCGCGCAGGTCGGCGACGTTCATCAAGGGCAGCCCGGCCGCCGTCGCTGCCAGAGGCACGGCCGACAGCAACCGCTTGCCGCTATCGACGGCGGCGAAGTATCCGTCCGGGTAAGGCGTGATGAGCGCCGCCCGGCCGCCGGCGGCCATCACCTCGCTGAACAGCGTCCCGGCGCGGATGACGTCGGCCACTGCGCCGTTGGGCTTGGGACCGTAATGCTCACCGACGAGGGCCGGCACGTTGCGCCCGGTCAGGATCGTCGCCTGGCCAGTGGCGCTCTGCGGTCGGCCGGGCAACCCCAGCGTGGCATCCGTCGGCACGAGCGACGCCCGCGGCCCCACAAGTCGTTCCCGCCCATCCAGATACCACGCCCCACCCAACAAGCCGGCCAGGTTAGGCAAGCGCGCCGCGGCGAATGGGTTCTCGGCCGGGTCCGGCCCGCCCAGCCCCACACCGTCCAGGAAGAAGAGATGGACAAAGGATCGATCCGCCGTTGTCAGGAAGTGGGGCATGGCTGATAATCGTAGCATAGGGGCCGCGATCGTCCTACGTCGCGGCCCACTGTCATCATGGAAGAAGCTGATCTGATCCCGATTAACGAACAGTTGGCGCTGCCGGCGGCTGAGCTACAGTTTCGCTTCACTACCGGCGGCGGCCCCGGCGGCCAACACGTCAACAAGACGGCCACGCGGGTGACGTTGTTGTTCGACGTGGCCGGCTCGCCCAGCCTGGACGAGGTCACCCGAGCGCGGCTGCTCGACCGGCTGGCCACGCGCCTCGACCGGCACGGCGTGCTCCACATCGACGTGCAGGAGTCGCGCAGTCAGTGGCAGAACCGCGAACTGGCCGTGGCCCGGCTCCAGTCACTACTGGCCGCGGCGCTGGTGGAGCAGGCCGAGCGCCGCCCGACCCGCCCCAGTCGCCGCGCACGCCAACAGCGGCTCGATGACAAACGCCGCCGCAGCACGGTCAAGCGCGATCGGCAGCAGAGATGGAATGACTAGACGGTCTCGACCAGTTCTTCGACCGGCTGGGGTACAGGGCCGCTTTCCAGCAGCGTGAAGTCTAGCTGGTCGTCGACCACGTCGATCCGCACCCGGTCGCCGCTCTTGAACTCGCCCCGCAGCAGCCGCACCGACAGCGGGCTTTCCACGTAACGCTGGATGGCCCGCTTCAGCGGCCGCGCGCCGAAGTCCTTGTCGAACCCCTGCGCCGCCAGCCAGCGCTGTGCCGGCTCAGTCAGCTCGATGCTCAGGTTGCCCTGTTCGGCCAGTCGCAGCTGCACGTCCTTCACCTGGAGCTTGACGATCTCGACCACGTCCGTCTCCGACAGCGGCTCGAAGATGATGATCTCGTCGATACGGTTGATGAACTCCGGCCGGAACGTCTGCTTCAGCGCTTCCTCAATCCGCTTGTGATCCTCGCGCTCGGCGGCGGCCATGCCGGTAAAGCCCAGCGCCCCAGAGCGCTTTACAAACGAGGTGCCGACATTGCTGGTCATGACGATGACGGCGTTGCGGAAGTTGACCACCCGCCCCTGTCCGTCAGTCAGACGGCCGTCGTCCAGCAGTTGCAACAGGGAGTTCCACACGTCGGGGTGGGCCTTTTCGATCTCGTCGAACAGCACCACCGAGTAGGGCCGACGGCGCACCTGCTCGGTCAGTTGCCCGCCCTGCTCATAGCCAACGTAGCCCGGCGGCGCGCCGAAGAGGCGGCTGACGGTGTGCTGCTCGCGATACTCGCTCATGTCCACGCGGATCAGCGCCTCTTCATCATCGAACAGGAACTCGGCCAGCGCCTTGGCCAACTCCGTTTTGCCGACGCCGGAACTGCCCAGGAAGATGAACGAGCCAATCGGCCGCCGCGGGTCACTCAAGCCGGAGCGGCTGCGCCGGATGGCATCGGCCAGCGCGGCAATGGCCCGCTCCTGACCGACAATACGCTCGTGCAGGCGCTCTTCCATGTGCAACAGCTTCTGGGCCTCGGTCTCCATCATCTGCGAGATGGGGATACCGGTCCAGGAAGCGATGACCTCGGCCACATCGCGCTCGTCGACGATCTCATCGAGACGCTGCTCGCCCCGCCAGGCGTCGCGCCGGGCGTTGAACTCCGTCTCCAGCCGCAGGCGCTCGGCCTTGTTGATCTGTGCCCGCTCATAGTCGCGCGCGGCGCTGGCCTCTTCCTCGCTGATCGTCAGCTTGTCGATTTCGGTCTTGAGTGTCTTCAAGTCGGGCGGCAACGTGTGGAGAGCCACCCGCAACTTGGCCGCGGCCTCATCCATCAGGTCGATAGCTTTATCCGGCAGGCGGCGGTCGGTGACGTAGCGCGACGAGAGCTTGGCCGCGGCGACGATGGCCGCGTCGGAGTACTGCACGTTGTGGTGCGCCTCATACCGATCGCGCAAGCCGCGCAGCATCTCGATGGTTTCGTCCAGGCTCGGCTCATCGACGAACACCGGCGCAAAGCGGCGCTCCAGCGCGGCGTCGCGCTCGACGTACTGGCGATACTCGTCCAGCGTCGTCGCGCCGACACACTGCAACTCGCCGCGGGCCAGCGCCGGCTTGAGCATGTTGCTGGCGTCCAATGCCCCCTGGGCCGACCCCGCGCCGACGACGGTGTGTAGCTCATCGATGAACAGGATGATCTCCCCCTGGGCGCGCTGTATCTCTTCCATCGACGCCTTCAGCCGCTCCTCGAACTCACCGCGGAAGCGGCTGCCGGCGATCATCGCCCCCAGGTCGAGAGCCACAACGCGCTTGTTGAGCAGATTCTCAGGCACGTCGCTAATGATGATCTTCTGCGCCAACCCCTCGACGATGGCCGTCTTGCCAACGCCCGCTTCGCCGATGAGGACGGGGTTGTTCTTGGTGCGGCGGCTGAGCACCTGGATGACACGCAGGATTTCGGAGTCGCGGCCGATGACCGGGTCAAGGCGGCCATCGCGGGCCATCTGCGTCAGGTCACGGCTATACTTCTCCAGGGTGCGGTAGCGGCTCTCCGCCTGGCGGTTGGTCACGCGCTGGCCACCGCGCAACTCGGTGATGGCGCTCAGCACCGCGTCGCGGTTAATGCCCAATTCGCTGACAATGCGCGCCGAGGGCGTGTTGCGCTCGCTCAGGATGGCCAGGAAGATGTGTTCGGTGGAGATGAACTCATCCTTCAGGCGCGTCGCCTCGCCCTGCGACAACTCCAGCACGGTGCGGATGCGCGGCGTGTAGTATACCTGCCCCACCCCACCGCCATAGACCGACACGCGCGGGCTGGCGCGCAATTCACGGTCGAGCCGCTCGGTTAGAACGGCTACATCCGCGTTAATAGCGGCCAAAATTTGGGGAACGGCGCCATCTTGCTGCTCCAACAGGGCCAGGAAAACGTGTTCTGTGTCCACCTGCGAGTGGCCGTAGCGCTGCACAATCTCATAGGCGCGCGAAGCGGCATCCTGGGCGCGTTCCGTGAATCGATCAAATCGCATCATAACTAGTTCCTTACTTCAATGATCGTCTGCGGTTTAATCCATTACAGGTGATGCCGCAAACGAACGGCAGGTTTCGATTTAATAGCGGAGTCTAAGGCGTTCGCCAGAGGGGAAAGAGGGAAGCAAGGTGGCCCGCCCCTCGCCACGATCGACGACAACTCAGTCCTGCCACTAAGCCATAAGTATAACCACCGATAATAGGATTCGCGTAAGACATCCCTTACAAGACACGAATGCCCTCCGCGCCGTCGTAGCCATCGCCCCAGGCCATGATCTTGAACGGGGTGATCTCAATCAGTCGCCAGTCGGCCGTTTCGTCATAGCGAAAGTCCCACTCATACTTGTGGTAGAAGTGCTCGGCCAGGGCGTCGATCTGGTCTCGAGTCGCGGTGTGAGCTTCGCCCTCGATGGCGATGACGTTGGCCGCGTCGGGCAGAGCCAGGGCGACGCTCTGATTGTGGATGAGGTTGGCAAACTTCTGCGTGGCGCTGCCGGTGCAGATGTAGAGCCGCTCTTCGAGCCAGACATACCAAAGGGGGACGAGATGGGGGCGCCCGTCGGCGCGCACCGTAGCTAACCAGATGGTGCTTTCGCGGCCCAACCGCGCTTCGATGGCCCGCCAGCGGGCGGGGTTGCGTCGTCTCATGGTCGGGCTGAGTCGGCAATTACCTCATCGTCTTGCCAGCGCGCGGAGCGAACACGACACCGCACGCCAAGCAGTTGGGCCAACAGGGCCGCCATCCGGCGCGCGTCGCCGGTAGTATAGCAGCGCAGCGCGCTGGCCTGGGTAGCTGGGGCCAGTCGGCGATGTTGTTGTAGCACACTTCGCGTCTGGCGGGCAACTGCTGGGGCGGGGTCAATGATCGTGACCCCATCGCCCACAATCTCATCGAGCAGCGGCCGGACGAATGGGTAGCTGTCTCTTATACACATCTCCGAGCCCACGAGACCGTACTAGATCTCGTATGCCGTCTTCTGCTTGAAAAAAAAAAAACAATAATACACCACTGATCGCAAACAGTCGTGTTACACGTCATTTACAGTACACACCAATGATCAACGCGATAACACAACAA
>CALLZA010000220.1 GCA_937858165.1 uncultured Ardenticatenia bacterium | reverse complement strand
CCTCAATCCGGCTGACCTTCAAAGACGCATTGAGCAGACCTTAAAGGAATTGTGGCTATTGGCAGAGTAACATTCATTTTGAGGCATCCATTACCCCTTCGGTAACGTTTTGTTTTGAGGCATCACGGTTGCGCCAAGCGTGTACTCAGCATTGAAAGAGCCTGGCGCAAAGGCCAGGCTCTTCGCACGTCCGACCGTCGTGACGTTTGGACAGAACGGCGAACAACGGATGCAGGGACAACGCGGCCGTTGTTCGTCGCTCGCCCTTACTCGCTAATCACCGGCCCGACGGAGATCGCGTCGAGCTTCTTGTCGCCCAGATTGTCGAAGGCCAGGCCAAGCACGTCCAGCGCGGTGGGGGCAAACCCCTGCCAGGCCAGCAGCACGTCACGATTATCGCCGCGCACGCCGTCGATGACGAAGGCATTCTCCATGAGCAGCAGCGCCGCGCCGCGCGCGCCAAGTCCGGCCGGAGCCTGGGCCAGCGTCGCGCCGCGCACGTCCTCGGCCGCCAGCCCGGGCACGGTCGAGCCATCCAGGTGCATGGCCCACGTACCGGTCGTGGCCGCGCCGTAGACCCCGTTCTCCAGCCTGATCTGGTCTTCGTCGCGCACGGCAATCGTGCCGCCGCCCGTCTTGGGCACAGTGCCGGAGCCGGTCAGACTGACAACCAGTTCGAAGTTGTCGGGATCGACCGAGGACAGGGAAATGGCGTCGATCTTCTCGCCGGCGGTGGTCAGACCGACGTCGGAGCCGTCGAGGTACCATTGGAAGACACCGCTGGTGTAGTCGCCCAGGCCGTAGGGGTTGGGCACGAAGCGGATAATGTCGTACGGTGTGACCTTGCCCAGGCCGGCTACGGTCTGCGTGCCGCTGAGCGCCAGCAGCAGCGTGCCGTTGGGCAGGAACTCGGCCGCGGTCACGTCCTGGGTGATGCCGACGTCAGACGCGTCGAAGGCCATGTTCCACCACACTGCGCCATCATAGTCGACCTCCCGGTAGAGCAGGTCCGCCTGCTTGCGGGCGTTACGCCCCCCCAGACCGTCCACATCGGCGCTGACGTAGGGGCCAATCCACTCGGCCGTGGCCCAGTAGTAGATAGCGCCGGGCGCGCCGGTGCCGTTGTCGGCGTCGGTGATGCGCAGGTGGTACTGCTGGTTAGCCGCCGTCGGTACCGCGAAAACCAGACTGGGGTTGTCGGCGCTCAGCACGTCCGCGGCCATGACCTCCAGGTTGTCATCGAGCACTTCGACCCGGGCGTGAGCCAGACCAATGCCGGGAGGCAAACCAAGCGTGATGCGCAGAATCCGGCCCGGCGTCTGCCCGAAGATGGAGTAGTAGTCGATGTCGCCCACCGGGTCGATGGCAGCGAAGTGCGGGCCACCCAGTCTAATATTGGCCCAGTCGTCGGGACTGTTGTTGGGTTCGTCGGTTTTGTCATCGCCAAAATCGAACAGCAGCCGATAGCCGCCCTGATTGGCCGAACTGCGGGCATAGACCTGGTAGGTGCCATAGTCGGGCAGGACGGCATCGAGGCAAGCGCCCGCGCCCGAACCACAACTCGTGCTGCTAACTGAGTAGCCGTTCGGGCCAAGCAGCATCAGCCACGGCTGGATGTTGGAGTTGCGCGCCGTCATCGTCGCGCGAAAGACTTGGCCGGTCTGTGCGTCGAACTTGTAGCGATCGATGTCGTCGGCCGGCGCGATAGTGCCATTATAGGTCAGGAAGACGCGGCTTTCGTACTCGCTGCCGTGCAGCCACATCCCCGTGTCAGAGGTGTTGTTCGGCTCCTGCTCCAGCAAGACAGGGTCGTAGTTCAGGGTGATGATAAATGGCGCGTCGATGTCCATCGTGCCGGGGCAGGGGTGGATCGTGAGGCTGCCGCCGCCGGTAAACGGCGCGATAGTTTCAAACTCAACAACGGCGTCATCACAGCTATCATCGGTCAGCAAAACCGGCCACATGTCAAGCGTGGCCTGAACGCGCAGCGACGACAACGGATCGACCTCGATTCGCGGACGAATGGTCATGCCTTGCGGAGCAGAAAACTCATACATGGCCTCGTCGTCCGCGCTCAGTAAGTAGCCGCGCGCGGAGAGGCCGGGGGCAAGCTCCTGGACGTGCCGATCGACGGTGCCGGCCGACACACCACTAACGACCAGGAACAGGGTTAGAACGACCAAAAGTGGCAGAAACAACTTGCGGCTCATGATCTTACTCCTCCAACCCAAGCGGGCTGGACGTGAGTGGGGTCGGGCCAGGCGTCAAGGCAGAAGGCTGGCATCCCGTCTGCCACGGCAGTCAGAACCGGCTCCACAACCATCCGATTAGCTTCGCTCTCGGATGGACTGACTTACCTCTACCGTGAGCCTAGCACACAAAACTTACGAATTGGGTTAAGGGAATTTCATTGTCAGCCATAGCTTGTCCCAGGCGAACAAGTCATCACGCATATGACAGATCAATTGTTACTGAACTAATCTATGAAACAAAAACAGCCGCCCCGACAAAATCGGGACGGCTGTTCATACCGTTACAGATTCATGTATCCTAACGGATACGATAGTTACCAGCTATTACGGCTGCCGCGATTGCTGCCGCCACCAGCCGGACGCTCTTCGCGCGGGCGGGCTTCATTAACAGTCAACTCTCGGCTTTCGACTTCCTTGCCGTTCAGCGCTTTGATGGCTGCATTCGCCGCGGAATCTTCCATTTCAACGAAAGCAAAACCGCGGAAACGGCCAGTCTCGCGATCGTTGATCATGGCCAGGGACTCAATAGCGCCAAACTCAGAAAACATCCCACGAACCTCGTCTTCTGTGGCCTGAAACGACAAGTTACCTACGTAAATCTTTTTGGACAATTGTTACTCTCTCTTTAAACGAAAAAAGGACCACGAGTGTCATTCCACACCTGAGGTCCGGATATCAACTGCCGGTAGTATACATGATTCTTTCGAAAAATGCGAGGGCCATGACCGGGCAAGTTGTTTCAAGCTGTCTGGGAGAGGATGAGCACCACCTGCGGCCGAATCGCGGTCAGAAATGCCTCCCCACTCGACGTGTTCGACCCGAGGCGGCTGCGGGTGCAAATCGTCGCCTCAATCAGCCTATTCCCCCCAAGTAGCCGCCGTCCTGTTATAATCGCCTGTAGCATGAAGAATTCAACACAGAGGAATGCGACGCAGATTCTGGTCACTGGCGCAACCGGCTACATTGGTGCCCGTCTTATACCGAGACTCCTGGACGTCGGCTATCGCGTCCGTGTTCTAGTTCGCGACCCGGAACGGCTGAGCGGCCGCCCTTGGGCTGATCAGGTCGAGGTCTGCACAGGTGATGTATTCAGACCCGATACGCTGCCGCCGGCGATGGAGGGCGTTTCGGCTGCGTTCTACCTCATCCACAGCATGGCCGGCCACACCGACTTTCATGACCGGGATATCATCGCCGCGCACAATTTTGGCCAAGCCGCCCGACAGGCCGGGGTCGGACACCTCATCTATCTCAGTGGCCTGGGTGAGGAGTCCGACAACACCCTATCAGCCCACCTCGCCTCGCGCCACGCAACCGGCCAGGCCCTGCGCGAGTCGGGTATACCGGTGACCGAGTTGCGCGCGGCCGTGATTGTCGGTTCCGGCAGCCTTTCGTTTGAGATGATTCGCAACCTGACCGAACGGTTGCCGGTGATGATCGTTCCCAAGTGGGCTTCGACAAGAATTCAACCGATTGGGATTCGCGAGGTGTTGACCTATCTGGTCTCGACTTTGCAGACGCCGGCGTGTAAGGGCAAGCTCATCGAGATCGGTGGCGCTGATGTGCTCACGTATGCCGAAATGATGACCCAATATGCCGAAGAACGTGGTCTGCGGCGATGGCTCATTCCTGTACCGGTGCTCACACCACGGCTGTCTTCCTACTGGGTGCACTGGGTTACCCCGGTGCCGTCCTCGGTGGCCAAGCCACTGATTGAGGGGTTACGTAACGAGGTCGTCGTCCACGATCCGTCAGCCCGGGCCCTGTTCCCCGATATCATCCCGGCCGACTACCGCACCTCGGTACGCCGTGCGCTGGAGCGTATCCGCGAGGGCGACCTCGAGTCCATCTGGAGCGACGCGTTGAGCAGCAGCCAGGGCGACAGCCGCCCGTCCTTCTTTCGGTTAGAACAGGGGATGTTCATCGAGCGACGCGAGGCGTTTGTCGATGCACCGGCGTCTGAAGTCTTCCGGGTTTTCACGAGCTTAGGCGGACAGCGGGGATGGCTGGCTTTCGATTGGGCCTGGCAGGCGCGAGGCATCCTTGATCGGCTGGTCGGCGGGGTGGGGATGCGCCGTGGACGGAGAGACCCCGTCTACCTGCGCGTAGGTGATGCGATGGACTTCTGGCGGGTGGAGGATGTGAGGGAGGACCGGCTACTGCGCCTGCGCGCGGAGATGAAAGTGCCTGGCAGGGCCTGGCTGCAGTTCGAGGTCATACCAGAAGAGGCTTCCTGTTCCAGGCTGGTGCAAACGGCCTACTTTGCCTCGAAGGGATTGGCGGGGATGCTCTACTGGTACGCGCTCTACCCTCTTCACGGGCTTATCTTCAGCCGGATGCCCAAGCGCATTGCCAGGTTAGCCGAGGAGGCCTGAGGGACTTTCCAAGTTTGAAACGTCTCCCGTCTCACCGCAAACCGATCTCTTGCCCCTGTGCTTCCCACCACATCCTCGTCCCATCGCTAACCAGCTGTCTCTTATACACATCTGACGCTGCCGCCGAGCGATCTAGTGTAGATCTCGGTGGTCGCCGTATCATTAAAAAAAAAATAACGACTCTAATGACTATGTAGAAGGACTACTACTAATAAATAAACACAGA
>CALLZA010000219.1 GCA_937858165.1 uncultured Ardenticatenia bacterium | reverse complement strand
TTTTTTTTATTGTTCGGGGACCACCGGGCTCTACACTAGATCGTTCGTCGGCAGCGTCAGAAGTGTATAAGAGACAGTACCTGAACTTGCAGGGCATGACCGAACAGGGGCTGCGCGACGACTTTCGCGAGAATGCCGAGCGTCAGTTACGCCGCCAACTCGTTCTGCGCCAGTTCATCCTCGATGAGCGGTTGCGCGTCGCAGCGGCCGACCTCGACGCCGTCATCGACCAGCGGCTGGCTCGCTTCGATAACGACGCCCTGAAAGACAGCCTGCGCAACTACTACCGCAGCGGCCAGGGGTTCGAGGCCATCAGCGGCGAAGTGCTCAGCAACAAGGTCTACGACCGAATTCGGGCCATTCTGAGCGGCGAAGCGCCCGACCTGGCCGAGTTGGCAGCGCTGGCCACGGCCGAGGACGAAGAAGAGTAGCATCGGGCCAGGGGCGACAACGGAAATCTAACGCCCCCCCGCTATACTCCTCTGACGGCAGATTTACAATGATTCGCCGGCGGCCGTTTGCGCCGCCGGCGTCCAGGCTTGAGGAGAAGCAGCCATGTTCGACATTCCTACGTCCCTCGTCCCAATGGTCGTCGAATCGACCGGCCGGGGAGAACGCGCCTACGACATCTTCTCGCTCCTGCTCAAGGAGCGCATCATCATCCTCGGCACGCCGATCAACGACCAGATCGCCAATCTGGTCGTCGCCCAACTGCTGTGGCTGGCCAGCGAGGACGACTCGAAGCCCATTCGCATGTACATCAATTCGCCCGGGG
Source organism: uncultured Ardenticatenia bacterium (assembly GCA_937858165.1). Classification (GTDB taxonomy): domain Bacteria; phylum Chloroflexota; class Anaerolineae; order Promineifilales; family Promineifilaceae; genus Promineifilum. Next base: position 1,541 of record CALLZA010000219.1, on the reverse strand, counting down.
GCCAGGTCTATGCCGGCATGGCTATCTATGACACCATGCAACAGGTGTCCTGCCCCGTCTCCACCGTGGCCGTCGGCTTTACGGCCAGCTTTGGCACCATTCTGCTGACGGCGGGCACGAAGGGCATGCGCTACGCCCTGCCGAACGCCACTGTCCACCTGCACCAGCCGCTCGGCGGCGCGCGCGGCCAGGCGTCCGACATCGCCATCCAGGCCCAGGAGATCTTGCGGCTGCGCACCGACCTCAACAAAATCCTTAGCTACCACACCGGCCAAACCGTTGAGCGCATTCAGAAGGATACTGACCGCGACCTGTACATGACCGCGGCCCAGGCGCGCGACTACGGTCTGGTGGACGAAGTGCTGCGGAGCGCCATCCCGGAGAACGGCGACGGCAGTTAGCTCGCGTCACCTATTCCCCACATTTCACAAGTTTTTTATGAGCCGGGGCGCGTGTCCCGGCTCTTTTGTGCCCATAGGCCGGCCGCCGAGCGCGCCGGCTATTTGCCCCTGAGACGCTCTAGACCTATAATCGGACTGTCCGGGTGGGTGTACACAGTCGCCCTGGGCCAATACGAGGCACATGATCAAACGTTCCACACGTGCGCGGCTAGGACACCTATCCCTGATTCTCTTGGGTTTGGCGGGCGGCTTGGCTTATCTGGGCGCCATCACGCGTCCGGCGACGGTCGGCGCTGTCCCCATCCAACAGACCGACCCGCAGATTGGCTTCACCTCCACCTCCTTCACCGTCGTTGAGAACCAGGGGCCGGCCGTCATCCAGGTGCAGATCAATCGGACGCCGGACGCCGGCGAGACGATCGTCGTCGAGTACCTGACCCTGCCGGGCACGGCCATCCCTGGGCAAGACTACACCACAACCACGGGCCAACTGACGTTCAGCAACTCGACGCAGACGACGCAGAGCTTCAACGTCCCGATCATCAATAACGCCACGTCGAACCAGACGAACCGCACGGTGAACCTGGTGCTGCGGCTGGTTTCGGGCGAGGCCACACTGGCCCCCGGCCAGGCGACGCTGACCATCACCGACGATGACCCGACACCCACGCCGACCATCCGGCCGACGGCGGCCACCGGCACGCCAATCTTTGTCGACCTGAGCGAACCCAACGACACGCTGGAAGAGGCGTACGAGGTGCAACCCGATGCTGCGGCTATCTGCCAACTGACACTTTGGCCGCCGGGCGACCTGGACTTCTACCGCTTCGCCGTCAAGAGCGGTACGTTCTACCAACTGACGACCTCTGACCTCTCGCCGGGCATTGATACCGTGCTGAAGGTCTACAACCAGAACGGCGAGGCCATCGCCGAAAACGACGACTTCGGCGCGGCCGGAGATCTGCGGTCGCACGTGGTTGTCCAGGCGGGCGCGACCGGTTTCTACTACGCCCGCGTCGTCAACAAAAGCCCGGCCGACGCCGCCAACCGCACCTACTGCTTTGGCATCGACGCCAGCGAGCAGCCGACGCCGACGGCGACGCCCACCCTACTGCCGACGCGCACCGGCTCCGATACGTG
>CALLZA010000218.1 GCA_937858165.1 uncultured Ardenticatenia bacterium | reverse complement strand
TTACTCGCTCTCGTTTCTCGTGGTCTTTGTTGGTCGCTCTATTTTCGACATGCGAGTGTCATCGTGCTTGTCTGTGGTACTTTTGTCGCTGCTGATAGCCACCTTTTTTTTTTTTTTAATGATACGGCGACCACCGAGATCTACACTAGATCGCCCGTCGGCAGCGTCAGATGTGTATAAGAGACAGATCTACGACAGCGCCAGCTTCCGCCTGCGCGGCCATCAGTTCACCGACACCGACGGCCGCTTCCGGCTCGACACCATCATCCCCGGCCCGGCCGACAGCCGCCCGCGCCATCTCTATGTCAAGGTGCAGGCCCCTGGCGGCCCGGTGCTGACCACCCAGCTCTTCTTCCCCGACGACCCGGCTAATCCCATTGATCCCGCCTTTCGCTCGGAACTGCTGCTAACGTTCAGCGACCCTCAGACAGCGACCTTCGACTTCGTAATCGACGTGCAGTGAGAGAAGAACCTCACGCCAAGATCGCTAAGTTCGCCAAGAACGCCAACGAAGAATCTCTCTTTGCGCTCTTCGCGTCCTTGGCGATCTTGGCGTGAGGTTCTTCTTCTGCACATGCAAACACCCAAAACAGGAAGGAACCCATGCAACCCGACGCCCTACCCAACATCCCCTGGCAAGACCGCCCCGCCGGCAACAGCGATCCAGTGTGGCGCTACGACGCCAACCCCATCATCCCGCGCGACCTCATTCCGTCGTCCAACAGCATCTTCAACAGCGCCGTCGTGCCCTTTCGCGGCACGTTTGCCGGCGTCTTCCGCTGCGACAACAAGAAACGGGAGATGAACGTCCACCGCGGCTTCAGCGACGACGGTATCAACTGGCGACTGGAAGACGCGCCCATCGAGTGGCAGTTCGACGATCCGGAGCTAAGCCGCTTCGTCCACCGCTACGATCCGCGCGTGACGTGGCTGGAAGACCGCTACTACGTGACGTGGTGCAATGGCTACCACGGGCCGACCATTGGCATCGGCTACACCCACGACTTCGAATCGTTCCACTTCGTGGAGAACGCTTTGCTGCCCTTCAACCGCAACGGCGTCCTCTTCCCGCGGCGCATCGGCGGACAGTACCTGATGCTCAGCCGGCCCAGCGACAACGGCCACACCCCCTTCGGCGACATCTACCTGAGCAGCAGCCCCGACATGATCCACTGGGGCCGCCACCGCTACGTCATGGGCGTCAAGGGCGGCTGGCAATCGACCAAGATCGGCGCCGGGCCGACGCCCATCGAGACGCCGGAGGGCTGGCTGATGATCTACCACGGCGTGCTGACGTCGTGCAACGGCTTCGTCTACAGCTTCGGCGCGGCGCTGCTCGACCTGGAGCAGCCGTGGAAGGTGATTGCGCGCACCGCGCCCTATCTGCTCTCGCCACAGACGCTCTATGAGTGCGTCGGCGACGTGCCCAACGTGGCCTTCCCCTGCGCCGCGCTCCACGACCAGCCGACCGGCCGCCTGGCGATCTACTATGGCGGGGCCGACACCGTCACCGCCCTGGCGTTCGCCCACATGGATGAACTGATCGCCCACGTCAAGGCCAACTCAGAACTATAAGAACGTGGAACCACAGATTACGCAGATTACAGATTCATTCTTGAATCCGTGTCATCTGTGGTTCCTTTCTCTTATTCCCACTGCCACGTGCCGTCGTTGAGGAAGACGAACGTGCCGCTGGCGGTGCGCAACAGGAAGCCACGCTGGAACTCCTGTTGCAGACCGTTGTAGGCCCGCTCGCACTCGACAGCATTGCCCAGCCCGCCGCGAATCGCGCTGATATCGCACCACATCATACCGAAGCCGCGCCTGGGCGTCGGTGGGCACTCCGGCGGCGTGTTGGCGTCGATGCATTTAAAGTCGCCACTACCTTCAACGTAAGGCGTGTGTCCGAAGATGCGCCACGTGCCGTTGTTGAAGGCCACCAGCGCCTGGCCGTAGTCGATGCTGTCGCTGCGCCAGAACATGAGACCAAACTCGAAGCGCTCCTCTGCGCCGGAGTGGCTGAATGGCTGGCCGAGGGCGCAGCCGAGGCGTTCTTCGTGCGCCGCCCACTCGCCGGCAAACGGCCCCTCGACCACCGGACAGCGCGGTGTTGGCGTCGGCAGGGGCTGTCTCTTATACACATCTCCGAGCCCACGAGACCGTACTAGATATCGTATGCCGTCTTCTGCTTGAAAAACAAAAACACAACAAAAAAAAAAAAAAAACGAGCTTACGACAAATGAGATGCACATACAACATTACAAATACTGCAGGGTGTGCACACCATACACCAGACTGTAGCCCAGTGAAAAGCAA
>CALLZA010000217.1 GCA_937858165.1 uncultured Ardenticatenia bacterium | reverse complement strand
CTTTGATAGTGTGTCGTATAGCATGGTTTCACATAGTTGTGTTTGATGGTAATGATTATTGAACTACATCATATCGTCTCCATGTTTTGACGATTTGATAGTGGTATGTGTGTGTGTGTGTGTGTGTGTGTGTTGTGTTTTTTTTTTGTCAAGCAGAAGACGGCATACGATATCTAGTACGGTCTCGTGGGCTCGGAGATGTGTATAAGAGACAGAACCCACACCACTCCCCACCGCGGAACCAACCGCCGCGCCATCGGCCGCGCCGCAAAGCCGCTTGCTGAGCATCCCGGCCGTCAACTGCTGTCGCGGCCGAACACTGGCGCGGGGGCCATATGCCGTGCCGCCGTGGTTGGGCCTGCCGCTGGCGTTCGAGGTCGGCGAAGGTTGGCGGGTATTGAACGAAGAGCGGGCGCGACTGTTCCTGCTGGGCCGCGGCGAGAACGCGCAGAACAACCCCAGCCAGATCATCACGTTTATTGACGCCACCGGCGCCATCACCTCACCGGAGGAGTTCATCGCCGCCGTGCAAACCATCCCGCAATGGACGCCCCTCGGCGGGCCGGTCTCGGTGGCCATTGCCGGCTTCCCCGGCTGGCAACTCGATGCGGTTGCCAAACCCAACTCTGAAGAGAAGGGGGATCCGTCGGCCGACATTCCGCCGGGCATCCAGTTTCTACCCTTCTTTCAGGAGTACTTCGCGCCCGGATTCATCTGGAGTACCTCTTCGCCCGAGGCGCGCGTGCGCACGGCGGCGCTGAGGGTAGGCGAACAGACGCTGGTTCTCTATATGGAAGCCCCGGCAGCCGAGTTCGAGCAGTTCATCTTGGACGCCGATACGATCCTCTGGACGCTGCGGCCAAGCGACTAAAGCGCGGTGTGAAGCCCGCAAGTCGTCGGTTGACAGAGTAGAATGTTTGTTCTATCATGTATCGACCTGCACCAACATGGGCGTGCGGGCGCGTATTAACAAGCCTGGCCCCAGGCACCAGACCCCCACACAGGAGCGACACATGAGCGGCGTACGAGTTTTGGTCGGCACACGGAAAGGCGCGTTTATTCTGACTTCCGACGACAAGCGCGAGCAGTGGCACGTCGATGGGCCGCACTTTGGGGGGTGGGAGATCTATCATCTGAAGGGGTCGCCGGCTGACCCCAAGCGCATCTACGCCTCGCAGGCCAGCGACTGGTTCGGTCAGGTTATCCACCGTTCCGACGACGGCGGCCAGACGTGGACAACGGTCGGCAACGAGTTCGCCTACGCCGGCGAGACGGGCACGCACCAGTGGTACGACGGCACGCCCCATCCGTGGGAGTTCAAGCGCGTCTGGCATCTGGAGCCGTCGCCGTCCGACCCCGATACTATCTACGCCGGCGTCGAGGACGCGGCTATCTTCCGCTCGACCGACGGCGGACAGACGTGGCAAGAGCTGCCCGGCCTGCGCCAACATGACACAGCCGGCATCTGGCAGCCCGGCGCGGGCGGGCTGTGTCTCCACACCGTCATCCTCGACCCGGCCAACCCCGACCGCATCGTCATCGCCATCTCGGCCGCCGGCGCGTTCCGCAGCGACGACGCCGGCCAGACGTGGAAGCCCATCAACAAGGGGCTGCACTCCGACTACATTCCCGACGGCACCGCCGAGGTGGGCCACTGCGTCCACCATGTGGCCATGCACCCGACACGGCCGAACACCCTGTTCATGCAAAAGCACTGGGACGTGATGCGCAGCGACGACGCCGGCGACAACTGGCACGAAGTCAGCGGCAATCTGCCCAGCGACTTCGGCTTTGTTATCGACGTTCACGCCCACGAACCGGAGACGATCTACGTCGTGCCCATCAAGAGCGACTCGGAGCACTATCCGCCGGAGGGCAAGCTGCGCGTCTATCGCAGCCGCAACGGCGGCCACGACTGGGAAGCGCTGACCAACGGCCTGCCCCAGGAGAACTGCTACGTCAACGTCCTGCGTGACGCCATGAGCGTGGACACGCTCGACCCGTGCGGCATCTACTTCGGCACGACCGGCGGCCAGGTCTACGCCAGTGCCGACGGTGGCGACACATGGCAGGCCATCGTCCACGATCTGCCGGCCGTGCTGTCGGTCGAGGTGCAGGCGCTGCCGTGATCCGCGTCATCATCCCCCACCACCTGCGCAACCTGGCCGGGACGGGCGCGGAGGTAACGGTCGAAGTCGGCGGGCCGGCCACGCAGCGGGCGGTGCTCGACGCACTGGAGGCGCGCTACCCGGTGTTGCGCGGCACCTGTCTCTTATACACATCTCCGAGCCCACGAGACCGTACTAGATCTCGTATGCCGTCTTCTGCTTGAAAAAAAAAAAAGAGATACAGATACAGCACGACAACGACCGCACGAACATCGATAAACTAGCATATACTATGAACGGACAGAGATAGCAGTA
>CALLZA010000216.1 GCA_937858165.1 uncultured Ardenticatenia bacterium | reverse complement strand
GCTGCCGCCGCCCACCGTGTTCTCCCCTAGTGCGCTGTGCGCCACGGTCGGTGGTTTATATGAGCCAGCTTCCACCCCGTCCAGGCCGAACTTCTGGTAGACCCCGTCGCCGCCCTTGTTCTGGCGGTTGTGGAAGGCGGGCAGGCAGTGCATGAACTTCACCGCCGGGTTGCCGCTGCGGGTCATGGCCGCCGCGTTGACCTGATAGGGCTTCAGCAGGTCAATGCGCTCTTGCCAGACGGAGTCAGGCTCGCCCATTGACACCCACACGTCGGTGTGGATGTAGTCCACGCCCCTGAGGCCCTCGTCCACGTCCTCCGTCAGCGTCAGCCGCGCGCCTGTCTCTTCAGCCACGGCGCGGGCGGCGGCGATCAGATCGTCATTGGGCCACAGGCCCCGCGGGGCGCAGATGCGCACGTCCATGCCCAGCTTGCAGCCGCCGACCAGCAGCGAGTTGCCCATGTTGAAGCGGGCGTCACCCATATAGCAGTAGGCAATCTCATTGGCCGGCTTCGTCGTGTGCTCGATCATCGTCAGCATGTCGGCCAGAATCTGCGTCGGGTGAAACTCATTGGTCAACCCGTTCCAGACGGGCACACCGGCATAGCGGGCCAACGTCTCGACCGTCTCCTGGGCAAAGCCACGGTACTCGATGCCGTCGTACATACGCCCCAATACGCGCGCCGTGTCCTTCATCGACTCCTTGTGGCCGATCTGCGACCCCTCCGGGCCGAGGTAAGTCACATGCGCCCCCTGGTCATAGGCAGCCACCTCGAAGGCGCAGCGCGTGCGCGTGCTGGCCTTCTCGAAGATGAGAGCGATGTTCTTGCCCACCAGGCGCGGCCGTTCGTAGCCGCCGTACTTGGCCGCTTTCAGGTCGGCCGACAACTTCAGCAAGAAGCGTAGCTCGTCGGGCGTGAAGTCGAGTTCCTTCAAAAAGCTGCGATTGCGTAGATTAACTGCCATGATCTCCCTTGCCTATTGAACCCCCGGCTAACTTCTCCATGTGCCGGGCCAAATCGATGTCGCGACCGCTAATTGCCGCCAGGTCATGCGTCCACAGATCGACCCACACCCGGCTATAGACGTTGCGCCACTCCGGGTGGTGGTCGATCTTGTCGGCATAGATGGCGACGCTGACCATCCAGCCGATGGCCGCGGCAAACGAGTCGAACTTGAACACCTTGTGCAACTTGCCGTCCTGCACCGCCCAACCGGGCAATTCGTCCAGCGCGGCCTGAAGCTCTGCATCATTTAGCTTGTTGCGCACCATCACACTTTTCCTTACCGCTCTGACGGATAGTACGACCACACCGGGTACTTCTGGCCCGTCGGCGCGAAGCCGAAGCGACTATAGAGCCGCTGCGATGCCAGGTTGTCGGCCTGGGTGTTCAGCGTCACGTGACGCAGTTTGCGCCGCCCATACCCGTCCAGCGCCCGGGCCAGCAGGGCCGCGCCGATGCCCTGCCCCTGCTGCTCCGGGCTGACAGTCATCCGCGCCAGATGCGCCCCGCCCCCACCGCCGGTGCTGAACTGAAAGCCCACCGGCTGCCCGTCTAGCACGGCCACGTCGAAGCTGATCGACTGTCGCCAGGCCAGATAGAGGCTCTGCGCGCTATGACGCCAGCGCGGCTCGAACGCCGCCGCCTCGATCTCGGCCAGCGCTGGCAACTCTTCGACCAGCACCGGGCGGATGTCCAGCCCCCGTGGCGACATGTAGGGGGCCATGCTCAGCCCCTCTTTTTGCAAGGTCAACACCGTGCTTGACGGTTCCAGGCCCAACCGGTCGAGCCAGTGTAGCGGCCAGTTGTCGGTGACGAACCAGGCGATCTCCTCGATCGCCGGATCAAGCCCGGCCACAACGACGGCCCACATCGCCGCGCACGGCTCGAAAGCGGCGACCGAATCGACAACGGCCACGCGCACCCATGCCGCCGGCAACGGGTCGGCGCCGACAGCCAGACAGCCGGCAGCGCTCTCGTCGCTCCTGCCGGTGTGGCGCGTGTAGACCACAAATCCCAGCGTCCCCAGCCAGTCGCCCGGCACATGCCAATCGACGTGGACGTGGACGTAGACGCCGTTGCGCATGAGCCACTGGAGCTTCCCGGCGTCGGCCGCCGTCGCCCGCCGCACGTTCTGGCGCAGCAACGGGTCGCTCGTGGGTGAGTTTGCCATTTGCATGGGGGTATTGTACACTACATAAGTATCCGAAGTGATCGTGCCCGCAGCACACTCCGGTGTCTGTTGACGGTGTGATTGTGGCCGATCCGGGCGCATATGGCAATCGATCAGGCAAAGGCGCGAACACTGGAAAACACGGTCGCCACGCTGACCAAGCGCTTTGGCGATGGCGTCATCATGCGCCTGGGCCAGGCGACGCACATGCAGGTCGAATCGATCCCCACTGGGTCGCTGTCGCTCGACATCGCGTTGGGCGTGGGGGGCGTGCCGCGCGGCCGTATCGTCGAAATCTACGGCCCCGAGTCCTCCGGCAAGACCACCCTCTGCCAGCACATCGTCGCCGAAGCCCAGAAGCTCGGCG
>CALLZA010000215.1 GCA_937858165.1 uncultured Ardenticatenia bacterium | reverse complement strand
TGTGGACAAATACCGTGAGTTCGTTGTTCATGTGTCCTACAGTGTCTGTGTACAACTTGATTAGTTAGAGTAAGTGTTTTCAGTGAATTGTTTTTTTTTTTTTTCAAGCAGAAGACGGCATACGAGATCTAGTACGGTCTCGTGGGCTCGGAGATGTGTATAAGAGACAGGCCGTCCACAGAGCCAAAGTTGCCCTGGCCGTCGACGAGCATATAGCGCATGGAGAAGTCCTGGGCCATGCGCACCATCGCCTCGTACACCGACTGGTCGCCGTGGGGGTGGTATTTGCCCAGCACCTCACCGACGACGCGCGCCGACTTGCGATAGGGTGTATCCGGCCGCAGGCCCATGTCATACATGGCGTAGAGGATACGCCGCTGAACGGGTTTCAAACCATCGCGCGCATCGGGCAGGGCGCGCGAGACGATAACGCTCATCGCATAACTCAGATACGATTCGCGCATCTCGTGGTCGATATTGACTTGTTTAATCAGTCCGACTTCCATGGTGGCACAGTTCCGCAAAGTGGGTCGAAAAAGCAACGACCCAACTGAAAATTTGTTCTAGTAATGTCTAACTATAGGCAATTCTGCCACTATTGTCAAACTACAACAATTGTTTCTTAGGCTAAGGCTTGATAGGTTCGTGTGGAACTTCTAAAGCAATCTGGCTCCGCTGCTACCAGAACGACGCTACCAAGGCTCCGGTTCCTCAACGCAAACAAAGCCATCTTCAATTTTGACCGCGTAAGTGGGGATTGGATCACTGGCCGGCAGGCGCGTCACGCGACCTGTGCGAATGTCGAAGCGCGCGCCGTGGCGGGGGCACTCGATCTGGTGGTCACATACCTCGCCGTCCTCCAGCGGCCCGCCGTCGTGGGTACAGAGGTCGGCGATGGCAAAGAACTCACCGTCGACGTTGAGGACGATGACCGTCTCCTCGTCGAAGGTGTAGTGCAGGCGCGTGCCGGGCGGCAACTCCTCGACACGGGCTACAGCGACGAAACTACTCATGGCCGCGCATCGTGTCGGGGTCAGGAATGCCGTAGGCGCCGGCTTTCAGTACCTTCAGCGACAGCAGAGCACACTTGACGCGCGCCATGCTCAACGGCACGCCGACCAGCTCCAGTAGCCGTTCGGCCGGGAAAGCCTTCAGTTCGGCCAGCGCCTGGCCTTTAATCTCCTCGGTCAACAACGAAGCCGCCGCCTGGCTGATGGCGCAGCCGTCGCCCGACCAGACGACCTCGGCCACGCGCTGCCCCTCGTCGAGGCGCACGTCAATGCGGATGAGGTCGCCGCACAGGGGGTTATCTTCCTCATAGCTGAAGTCGGGCCGTTCCAGCGTGCCGTAGTTCAGCGGGTGTTCGTAGAGATCGATGATCTGCTCGCGATAGATGCCGGCGTCCATTGCGCCTCCCGTGGTTCGTGCCGTTCGTAGTCGAGCGCTTCTGCGCGGTCCCAGAGCGCAATAAATCGCTGGACTACCAACTACGCGCCTATTGGCTTCCTAGTCTAAACACTTCGCGAACGCGATGCAACCCGACCACCAGCTTGTCGATCTCGTCTGGAGTCGTGTGGACGTAGAAGCTGGCCCGCGCCGAGGCGTTGATGCCCAGCTTGTGGTGCAGCGGCATGGCGCAGTGGTGGCCGGCGCGAATGGCGATGCCGTCCTTGTCGAGTAGTTCGGCAATGTCGTGGGGGTGCGCCCCTGCCAGCGTAAAGGCGGCCAGCCCACCGTGTTGAGTGCCAGGCGGTCCCAGCAAACGCAGACCCGGGATCTCGCTCAGTGACTCCAGGGCGTAGGCGGTCATGGCCTGCTCGTGGTCATGGACGGCATCGAGGCCAAGGGCGCTCAGGTAGTCTACGGCCGCGCCCAACCCGATAGCTTCGGCGATGCGCGGCGTGCCCGCCTCAAACTTCCACGGCAGCTCGTTGGGAATAAACCCATCGAACGTCACGCGGCGGATCATGTCGCCGCCGCCCAGGAAGGGGGGCATGGTTTCCAGCAGATCGCGCCGGCCATAGAGCACGCCAATGCCCGTTGGCCCGCACATCTTGTGCGACGAGAAGGCCAGGAAGTCGCAGTCCAGTTGGCCCACGTCGACCGGCATGTGGGGCACCGACTGGGCCGCGTCGACCATCGCCAGCGCGCCGACAGCATGGGCGGCATCGACCAGTTCGCGCACGGGGTTGATGGTGCCGAAGACGTTGGAGACGGCGGTGAAGGAGAAAAGCTTCGTCCGCTCGGTCAGAAACTCGCCCAATCGTTCCAGTGCGAGCGTGCCGTCGTCGTGGAACGGCAGGTAGCGCAGCGTCACGCCGCGCTCGGCGGCCAGCATCTGCCACGGGACGAGGTTGGCATGGTGCTCCATCTCCGTCAGTAGAATCTCGTCGCCCGGCCCAACGTTGGCCCGCCCCCAACTTTGGGCCACGAGGTTGAACCCCTCAGTGGCATTGCCGACAAAGATGATCTCCTCCGGCGCGGCATGGATAAACTCGGCCAGGCGCACCCGCGCACCTTCATAGGCCGTCGTCGCCAACTCGCTCAGCCGATGGACGCCGCGGTGGACGTTGGCGTGGTAGCGGCGGTAGTAGTCGTCCATGGCCGCGATGACTGCCGCCGGCTTCTGCGACGATGCCGCGCTATCGAGATAGACGAGAGGCACGCCGGGGTAAACCTCGGTGGCAAGGATGGGAAAGTCAGCGCGGATGCGATCTAAATCGTACATACTTCCGGTAATCAGCAAGCAGTATCCAGTATTCAGTGAAAAGTATCGCCAACTGAATACTGATCACTGCTTACTGGCTCTTAGACGGATTCTCAATCGGCACGCCGACCAGGTTGCCCCATTCGGTCCACGAGCCGTCATAGTTACGAACGTTAGGATAGCCCAGAAGGTAGGTCAGGACAAACCAGGTGTGGGAGCTGCGCTCGCCGATGCGGCAGTAGGCGATGACATTCTTGTCGGGCGAAAGCCCTTGCTCGCCTTCGTAGATGCCGCGCAGTTCGTCGGCCGACTTGAACGTCCCATCCTCGGCCACCGCCCGGCTCCACGGCACGCTGACTGCGCCCTTAATATGGCCGCCACGTAGCGCGCCTTCTTGCGGCGAGCCGGGCATGTGCAGCAGTTCGCCGCGGAACTCCTGCGGGCTGCGCACGTCCACCAGCGGCTGGGCGGCGTTGACGTGGGCCAGTACCTGGTCGCGGAAGGCGCGAATCTTGTAGTCGGCGCGGGCCGCGGGACGATAGGTCGTGGTCGGGAAGCTGGGCTTGTCCTTGGTCAACTCGCGCCCCTCGGCGATCCACTTCTGACGGCCGCCGTTCATGATGCGGCAATCCTCATGGCCGAAGAGCTTGAAGACCCAGAAGGCGTAGGTGGCCCACCAGTTGTTCTTGTCGCCGTAGAAGACAACCGTCGTGTCGTTGCTGATGCCCGCCCGAGCCATCAGGGCCGCGAACTGCTCCTCGTTCAGGTAGTCGCGGCGAATAGCGTCGTTCAGGTCGGCCACCCAGTCGATGTGGGCCGCGTTGGGGATGTGGCCGGTGGCGTAGAGCAACACGTCCTCATTCGACTCGACGATGCGCACCTTATCCGTCCGGTGCAGGTTGTCGGCGACCCATTGCGTGCTGACGAGCACTCCTTGTTGAGCGTAGGCTTGATCCGGCATGTCGTTCTCCTTGCAGTGATTCGTAGTGACTCGAAGGGCCAATAGACAAGCGCCGGCCCATGTCCACACCAACCGCAGGGGTTAATGATGGGCATGGGCCGGCGAGAAAACCAGGCGAGATCGTCGCGAGGGCGGGAGTGGCTAGCCGACCTTTTCCAGAATTCGGTCGAAGATTCGCGTGCGCACCCCCTCAAAGGGGATACGCTGCATCACAGGGTCAAAGAAACCCTGGATGACCATGCGAATCGCCTCAGCCCGCGGAATGCCACGACTCATGAGGTAAAAGACCTCTTCCTCGTCCAGCTTCCCGACGGTGGAGGCGTGGGTACATCGCACGTCATCGGCCTGGATCTCCAGGCCGGGAATAGAGTCGGCGCGGGCCGTCTTGTCGAGCATGAGGTTGCGGTTGGCCTGGAAGCCGTCGATGCGCTGAGAGTCGGGCAGGGCCTTGATCATGCCTTGCCAGACGGTGCGCGAGTGGTCCTTCAGCGCGCCCTTGTAGAGCAGATCGCTGGTCGTGTCCGGCGCGTTGTGGTTCTGCTGGGTGTCCAGATCAACATGCTGGCGGCCGTTGGTGAAAAAGATGCCCGACATGCGCGCCCACGCGCCGGGGGCGTCCAGCTCGGAGGTCTGGAACGCTTTGGTCAGGCGCGTGCCCATGACGCTGGTGATCCAGTCGAGCTTGCCATCGCGGCCGACGCGGCCGCACTCGTGGTTAAACTGCCACACGTTCGGCCCAAAGTCCTGCAACGAGGCGTAGCGCAGGCTGGCCCCGTCGCCGACGATCAACTCGATGGCGCCGTTATGGAACGCCTGCCCCTCGCCGGCGGGCGAGGCGTACTCGTCCATAAAGGTCGCTTCCGAGTTGGTATCCAGCACAACAAGCGTGTGGGTAAACGTCCGGCCGCTGGTGGCCCACAGAGCGCTGTGGAGCGGCGCGGCGGCCACGACGTTACGCGGCACGTAGAGGAAGACGCCGCCCCGCCAGAACGCGCCGTGGAGCGCAGCGAACTTGCCCTCGTCGGGGCGCACGGCATGGGTCATGAAGTGCTTGCGCACAAGGTCGCCGTGGTCACGCACGGCGGTGTGCATGTCGCAGAAGATCACGCCCTGCGCGCGCAACGCATCGCTCACTTCGTACTGGGTGACGATGCCGTTGGCTTCGACCAGCACGCCCCCGGCTGCTTCTTCGGTCAACTGCGCTCCCATGTAGGCTGGGATACTCGGCCCGTCCGTACTGTTGCCGTTCAGTGACGGCCCCAGCGTGTCGAGCTTCAGACGGCGGATGTCCGTGCGCCGCCACGCCTCGTGCTTCGGCGTCGGCACGGGCAGCGCGGCGTAGATCTCCCACGCCGCCAGACGAAACTCCAGCATCCACTGCGGCTCATTGAGCGACGCCGACAGTTGGCGGACGGCGTCACGGGTGAAGGTGGGCAACTCAGCCAATGCTGCCCTCCATCTGTAACTGGATCAGCCGGTTCATTTCGATGGCGTACTCCATCGGCAGTTCCTTGACCAGCGGCTCGATGAAGCCGTTGACGATGATAGCGTTAGCCACGTCTTCGGGAATGCCGCGGCTCATGAGGTAGAAGACCTGCTCTTCGCCGACCTTGCTAACTGATGCCTCGTGGCCGATGGTCACGTCCTGCTCGTTGATTTCGATGTAGGGATAGGTGTCAGAGCGGCTGTGCTCGTCCAGCAGCAGCGCGTCACAGACAACGTTGGACTTGCAGTCGTAAGCCCCCTCGGCCACCTTGAGCAACCCGCGGTAGGAGGCGCGGCCGCCGCCCTTGCTGATCGACTTGGAGATGATACGGCTGCTGGTGCGCGGGGCCATGTGAACGACCTTGCCCCCGGCGTCCTGGTGTTGTCCATGCCCGGCGAAGGCGATAGACAGAATTTCGCCGTGCGCGCCCTCGCCCATGAGATAGACGGCGGGGTACTTCATCGTCACCTTGGAGCCAAGGTTGCCGTCAACCCACTCCATCGTCGCGTTGGCGTGGGCCACGGCGCGCTTGGTCACCAGGTTATAGACGTTGTTCGACCAGTTCTGAATGGTCGTATAGCGGCAGCGACCGCCCTTCTTGACAATGATCTCGACCACAGCCGAGTGTAGTGAGTCGGACGAGTAGATCGGCGCGGTGCAGCCCTCGACGTAGTGGACGTAAGCCCCTTCGTCAACGATGATCAGCGTGCGCTCGAACTGGCCGACGTTCTTGGCGTTGATGCGGAAGTAAGCCTGCAACGGCATTTCGATGTGGACGCCCGGCGGCACGTAGATAAAGCTGCCGCCCGACCAGACGGCCGTGTTCAGCGCGGCAAACTTGTTATCGTTGTGGGGAATGATCGTCGTGAAATACTCGCGCACCAGCTCGGGGTATTGGGCCAGCCCATCGTCCATGCCCAGGAAGATGACGCCCTTATCCTCCAGCTCGCGCTTGATATTGTGATAGACGACCTCAGACTCATACTGCGCGGCCACGCCGGACAGGAACTTTTGCTCCGCCTGCGGGATACCTAGTTTGTCGAAGGTGTCCTTGATGTAGCTCGGCACGTCTTCCCAGTTGTCTTCCTGGCGCGCCGACGGCTTGATGTAGTAGTAGATGTTGCCGAAGTCAATGCCGGAGAGGTCAGCCCCCCAGTCGGGCATGGGCCGCTCCAGAAAGTGATGATACGCCTTCAGGCGGATGTCGAGCATCCACTCCGGCTCCCCCTTGCGAGCGGACATATCACGGATGACGTCCTCGGTCAGCCCCTTCTCAGCCTTGAAGACGTAGTCTTCGACGTCGGAGAACCCGTACTTGCTGGCGTAGTCATCGTTGACGCCGGCCAGCATCTCGTTTTCGGTTTGGTCACGTTCCAAAACTTGATCGGCCATAGTTATACCGCCTCGGCCGCGCCATACTTGTCGCGCAGCCAGTCGTAGCCGTTCTCTTCCAGGTGCAGGGCCAGCTCCGCGCCACCGCTCTCGACGATACGGCCATCGAGCATGATGTGAACGCGGTCGGGCTGGACGTAGTTGAGAATGCGCTGGTAGTGGGTGATGACCAGCACGCCCATGTTGTTCATCTCATGCAGCCGCACCGCGCCCTCGGCCACAATGCGCAGGGCATCGATGTCCAGGCCGGAATCGGTCTCGTCCATGATGGCGATCTTCGGCTCCAGCATCGCCATTTGCAGAATTTCGGCCCGCTTCTTCTCGCCGCCGGAGAAGCCCTCGTTCAGATAGCGCCCGGCAAACTTCTGATCGATGCCCAAAATGTCCATCTTGTCGCGCAGCAGACGGCGGAATTCGGGGATGGGCATGCCCGCGTCGTCGGGGTTAATGGCCTGGCGGCGCGAGTTGACCGCCTGGCGCAGGAACTTGGCGACCGTGACGCCGGGGACAGCCACCGGGTACTGGAAGGCCAGGAACAACCCGGCCCGCGAGCGCTCGTCGGCTTCCATCTCCAGCAGGTCGTGGCCATCGAATGTGGCCTGGCCGGCTGTCGGCACATAGGCCGGGTGGCCGGCCAGGGAATAGGCCAGCGTGCTCTTGCCCGAGCCGTTTGGCCCCATCAGGGCGTGGATTTCGCCCTGCTTTACGTGCAGATCAATTCCCTTGAGAATACGGTTCTCACCAATATTCACATGGAGATTGGTGACTTCCAAGGCAGCAGTCATCTTATCGTTAGCTCCTCAATGGGTCAGTTGCAATCGGCCGTAGCCGTCGTTTGTCAGGCGGCATTATAGCATGCCCCCCTGATAGCGTCAATTAATATTATATTATTGATAAAAATATGGCAAATTGACAGATCGGGTTCATTTGCTATAATGGCGACGTTTAAAGACAAGGGAAGTGTATGACCATGGAATACCCCATGAAGAAACGGACGACGCGCGATGTCATCCTGCATGGCATCAAGTCGTCGCCCCATTCGACGGTGGAAGAGCTGGCCGAGGTTGCCGATGTGTCGCCGGTTACCGTTCGCCACCACCTCAACGCTCTGCTGGCCGCCGGCGCAATTGAGGCCGCCAGCGTGCGGCGCAAGGTCGGCCGCCCCTACTACGTCTACTCCCTGAGCGCGCAAGGGCAGGAGTTGTTTCCCAAGCGCTACGTTCGCCTGACCAACCGCCTGTTGGACCAGATGAAAGATCGGTTGCCGCAGGCGTTGATCGATGAGATCTTCGCCGGTGTGGTCGACAACGTCCTGGAAGAGCATCGCGGTGAGTTCGAGCACCTGCCGCTGGAAGGGCGGCTGGAGTACCTGGTAAATCTGCTGGCCGAAGAAGGATTCCTGTCGACGTGGGAGAAGACCGACACTGGCTTTCGCCTGGTCGAATACAGTTGCCCTTACCTGTCCATCGGCACTGCCCACGCTGAGGTCTGCACCTTTGACAAGAAGCTGATGGACAGTGTGTTGCAACTGCCGGTGCAACAGGAAAGCTGCATGTTGCACGGCGCGGACTGCTGCCAATTCACCGTCAGTACGCTCCCCGAAACAATTCTGGCCGCCCCGCCGGTGGCCGTCCACGAACCGAACGGACATTTGGAGATGGTTGGATGATTACGAGCAAGGAAGATGAATTGGTCGAGTCGCTACGCTCGGTTATCGACCCAGAGATCGGCATGAACATCGTTGAGCTGGGGCTGGTCCGCAACCTCGACATCGACGAACCCAGCGAACGGGCCAAGATCACGATGATCCTGACCACCCCTTTCTGTCCCTACGGCCCGCAGCTGATCGAACAGGTGCGCCTTGTCGGCAATCAAGTCATGCCCGGCGGCGTGCAGGTCGAGATAGGCAACGAGTTGTGGGATCCGTCGATGATGGAAGAAGGGAGCGGCGGCGATTGGGGACTGTTCTAGACAAGGGCAGGTCATAGATCCGCCCACAACACCCGGGCAATGACAAGTAGGGGCGGGTCTGGGACCCCCCCCCACAAAGCAAATTAGCCTCCACAGCCACCCCCGCCCGGCGGAGACGGCATGGCCAATATACTCCTTGAGACAGCGTGTCGTGTAGGTCAGATACTCCACGTTTGGCAGCAGGTTGATGAGAGTCGCTAAAGGCCCGCCGCGCCAGAGGTGTTGCCATTCGGCGTCGGACACCAGGAAGTCGGTCGGCGCGGGCGTTACGCGCAGCCCCTGGGCCACGAACAGTGGCACCGAGCGCGGCATGTGCATGGCCGACGTGACCAGCAGGATGTCGTTTAGCCCCTCTTTGGCCAGCATCTGGCGGCTATAGAGCGCGTTCTCATACGTATTGCGCGACGCCGTCTCCAGCCACAACGCTTCGTTGGGCACACCCAACAACTGCATCAGGGCCGACATATCGTTCGCTTCCGGAGCAATACCCTCCGGTTGCAGCCACTCAATGCTACCGCCGGTGACCAACACGACGTCGGCCGCTCCGTCGGCATAGAGCTTGGCCGCGTAGAGCAGTCGGTCGCCGGCTTCGTTGACCTCGGTCATTGGCCGCGGCGGGTCGCTGGAGCGCGTGCCACCGCCCAGCACAACGATGGCGTCGGCCAGCGGCGCGCCGTCCAGCGCCGGGTAGCGCGTCTCCAGGCTGCGCACCAGGGCGTAGGCCACGTAGCGGTTGCTGCCCACCCAAAGCACTACCAGCGCCAGCACCACCAACAGCCGCCACGCCCGTTTCCACGCCAGAGCCACCACCAGCAAAAGGCAGGCCAACCCCACCGGAAAGACAAACAGCGGCAGAAGCTTGGAGAGGAAGACGAACATGGGGGGATTATAGCCATGAACTGGCTATAATCCCCCCATGAAGATCGCCGTCCTCTCGGACATCCACGGCAACCTGCCCGCCCTGCGGTCGGTCATCGCCGACGTCGACGCCTGGTCGCCCGACCTGGTTATCGTCGGCGGCGACATCGTCAATCGCGGGCCACGCTCCGGCGAGTGCCTCGACGTAATCGTGGAGCGGCAGCAGGCTGACGGCTGGCGGCTACTGCGCGGCAATCACGAGGAGTTCGTGCTCGATTGCGCGGACCCGGCCCGCTCGCTGCCCGGCCCCGGCTACGAGACGACGCGCTTTGCCCACTTCGCCCTGGCCCAGTCGGCCCACCACATTGGGTTGCTGGCGACGTTGCCCGACGTGTTCGAACGCGCCGCGCCCAACGGCGATCTGCTACGTGTTGTCCACGCCTCCATGCGCAACAACCGCGATGGCGTCTACCCGCTGACGACCGACGACGACCTGCGCCGCCAGATCGCTCCCGCGCCGACCGTCTTCGTCACCGGACACACCCACCGACCACTCGTGCGACAGGTGGACGGCGCGCTTGTGGTTAACATCTGTCTCTTATACACATCTCCGAGCCCACGAGACCGTACTAGATCTCGTATGCCGTCTTCTGCTTTAACACAAAAATACAAACATTCAGCTCATGATAGACA
>CALLZA010000214.1 GCA_937858165.1 uncultured Ardenticatenia bacterium | reverse complement strand
GCATGGCCTGCCACCGCCCCAAAAGTGTGCCGGTCGTCTCCAGAGCCGTGATGGGTTGCGGGGCACCAGCCACCTGGCCGTCAGGGCCTGCCAGACTGTCGATCTCCTCTTCGGCAAAGTGGGGCGCCCGACGGCGAAACAACAGCCCGACGTAGCCGATCCAGTGGCCGCCGACGACCAGGGGGGCGAAGACAGCGCTGCGCACGCCGCCCGGTTCGCGCAGCGCGGCGCGGCCGGCCCGGTCGAGTCGCGGGTCGTTCTGAATGTCGGCGAAGACGGCCGGCCGGTCGGCGCGCAGCAGCGGCAAGATGGGGCTGTCCCCCACACGCTGGCGGCGCGGCGGCGGCGGCGGTTCGTCGCGCTGCCACTGGGCGGGGATGGTCACGATCTCCGGCGTCTGGTCGGGCGTCCACGGCCGGTCGAAGTAGGCGAATTGCAGCACGTCGGCGGCGCGGCCCAGTTCGGTGTGTTGGTGGATGACGGCCAGCACGTCGTCGTAGGACTGAGCGACGTTGAGCCGGGCGCTGACGGTGTAGAGCGCTTCGGTCTGGGCCAGGGCGACGCGCTGGGCCAGATAGGCGCGCCGGCCGGCGACGGTGGCCGCCAGCGGCTCGTGTAGCCGCTCCAGGATGAACGCCTCGTCGGCCGACAGCTCGTGGGCGGTGGGCCAACTGATGCTGAAGTACCCCTGCCACTGGCCGCCGCGACGCAGCGGCAGCAGCGCCAGGGCTTGCCACCCTTCGCGCCGCGCCTGCGTCTGCATGGCCTGGTCAAGGCGCGGGTCGCGCGTGGCATCGGCAATCATGAGTACCTCGCGTGGCCGGTCGAGCCACAGGCTGCTCAGAGGCAGGGCGCGCAGCAAAACGGTGCTGTTCGCCGGCCGATTGACCGTCGCGCCGTTGTGCCGTTGGCTGACCGGCTCGGCCAGCAGCGCCCCGTCGCTGGCGCGGCTGGAGAGGTAGGTCAGATCGAGCATGGCCCCGTCGCCCCAGGGCGCGCCATTGGCCAGCGCCAGTAAAATCTCGTCCTCAGTCGTCGCCAGCGACATGTCGGCTTCCATGCGCGACAGCACCTCCAGTTGGCGGGCGCGGGCGTGGGCTTGCTCATAGAGCTGCTGGTTCGACAGGGCTACGGCCAGCTGGCTAGCCATCGACCGATAGAGCTGCCGGTCGCGCGACCCAAAGCGGCGCGGCGCAGGCCACGACAACGCCATGAGGCCCACCCAACGGTCGGCCACCTGGAGGGGCAGGATAGCCGCGGCGCGGGCGTCGCCGGCGGCCAGCCAGACGCCTTCGGGCGACTCCTCTTCACCGAGGTTGGCAAGCAGTAGCGGTTCGTCGGGCTGGGCCAGCCAGTCGCCGACACGCCCATCGGCCGGCAGCGGGAAGCGCTCGCCGAGCGCCCGGCCGTTGGGGTGGGGCGATGCATGGGCCGCGTCGGCGTCGGGCCAGCGGGCGGCCAGCGTGGCCCATGTTGGGGTATCAGCGTCGCTGTCGACGATGGCCAGGGCGACGCCCGACGCGCCTTCGGCCAGGTCAGAAGCGACGACCGCGCCCAGAATCTCGTCGAGGTCCTGGGCGGTGTTGAGGGTGGCGCTCAGCGTGTAGAGGCGTTCCGCGTCGCGGCGGGCCTGTTCTGTCTCATTGAATAGGCGGGCGCGCTGGACGGCCGTCGCCGCCTGGTAGACGATCGTCTCCGCCAGCCGCATCTGCTCTTCGGCCAGTTTGATGCCTTCTTCGACGACGTCTAGCCCGACCGTGCCGATGACCTCGTTTTCGACGACCAGGGGCAGGATGAGGATGGTCTTGACGCCGCGCTGACGCAGCACTTCGTGGGCCGAAGCGGTCAGGGGGCTTTCGGTGGCGTTCTCCACAATGACCGGCCGCCGCTCGGCAATCGCCAGTTGAGTAGCCGGGTTGTTGGCCAGGGGGATGACGAAGCCGACGGCGCTGTCGGTGTTGAGGCTGCCGGAGCGGTCGGCCAGCACGGTCAGCGCCGTGCGCTCTTCGTTCAGCATGGCGATGCCGACCTGGCCGATGGATGTGGCCTGGGCCAACTCATCGACGATGATCTGCAGGCTGCCCGTCAGGTCGGGCGCGGCGGCCAGCAGTGTGACCAGGCGGTTGATCAGCGCCATTTCGCTTTCGCGGCGGCGGGCTTCGTCGAGGGCCGTCTCCGCCTGCTGGGTCAGGCGCAGGTTCTCCAGGTGTGCGCCCAACTGCCCGGCGACGGCGGCAACCAGTTCCTGGGCGGCGGGCGTGCCGGCGGCGGGCGTGTCCAGTTCCAGCAGGCCAATGGTTGCCCCGCGCACGGCGATGGGCTGGCGCAGGCGCGTGGCCTCGGTCGCGGGATCCGCGCTGCCCAGCGCGCCGCCCACCGGCCGCTCTTCCAGGAAGCGCTGCCAGCCGCCATGCGTCAGCATCTCCGCCTGGCGGGCCAGTTGCTCGCGCGTCTCGGTGATCTCGGCGAAAAGGCGCGCGTTGCGAATGGCCGTGGCCAGTTGGGCGGCCAGCACGGTGAAGACGGGCAAGTTGTCGGTGTTCAGCCCTTCGAGCGCACTGCTGTGCAGATCGAGAATGCCCAGCACCTCGTCTTCGACAATCATGGGAATGGCCGCTTCTGATTCTGTGTTCGGCAGTAGTGGGTTGCTGAGGAAGATGGGACTGGTGCGGGCGTGGGCCACGACGACCGGCTGACGGTTGGCGGCCGCCGTGCCGTTGATGGAGCCGGGGCCGACCGGCAGACGGTGCCGGCCGCGCAGCAGTTCCGCGCCCGCTTCGCCCGTGGCCGCGCTGAGCAGCAGTTCGCCGGCCACCGGGTTGAGCAGGTAGACCTGCACGTGGTAGAGATCGAAGCGGTCGCGGATCGTCTCCACGGCGTCGTGAAGCAGCGTGTCGAGATCATGGATGCGGGTCAGTTGGCGGCCGACGCGGGCGGCCAGGGCCAGCGCCCGGGTGCGCTCTTCGACTTGCCCTTCCAGCGTGGCCCGCGTCTGCCACAGGCTACGCTGGAGCTCCTGGCCCTGAGCGCGAGCGCGGGCGATGGCTTCGAAGACGAGGTTGAGAGCGAAGGCGAAGACCACCACCGCCGCCCCGCTCAACAGCACCAGCGCGCCCGACATAGGCGTGCTGGCGGGCCGCCCGACGCTGGGAACCAGGGCAAAGATGAGTGCTCCCACGCCGGCGACCGTAATGGCCAGCGCCCAGACGCGCCCCAGCAGCAGGCCGGCGGCCACCACCAGCACAGCCAGCCAGGCCAAAATCCAGAGACCGACAAGCGTCGAGGGCATGGTGCGAAAGGCCGTTGGCAGGGTCATGGCCAGGTAACCAATCAACATCAGCAGCACAAAGGCGCGCCGCCCAACCTCGATCCGTCCGGCGCGGGCCAAAGCCACCCCGGCCACCCCGGCAATCAGTAAGATAACCAGCGCGCCCAGGCGCAACGGGCTGATGGTAGAGACGGCAAAGGTCCCGGCAACCACCGACACGGCCGCGCTCAGCGTCACGGCCAGAGCCAGCCGCCAGAGCAGGTGCGCTGCATAGGCGCGCGTCTCGTCGCCGAAGGGGTCCAGCGGTCGTTGCCAGCGGTTGCCGGTGGGGCTACTCATGCCCATTCGACCCTCCCACGTCCAGGCGAACCGCCGCGCCGCCCGCCTCCAGCGCGCGCGACAACTCGACCAGCGCCACGCGGATGGCCCCGTCCATGTCGATTGTCTGAGCGATTTTCTGGTTGATGGTGTTAATGAGCGCGGCCTGTTCGGCCTCCTGCTGAATCTGGGCCACGAGGCGCGCGTTGCGCAGGGCGACGGCCAGTTGCCCGGCAATGGTTTGCAGCAGTTGCGAGTCGGCCTGCCCCAGCCCGTTGACGTGGCTATCCTGGGCATCGAGGACGCCCAGCACCTCGTCGCCATAGTTGATGGGTACGGCGATTTCCGACCGCGTGCCGGGCAGGAGGCGATTGGCCAGCCAGTCAGGGTCGCGGTAGACGTCGGCCACGACCACCGGGGTGTTGGTGCGGAAGGCGCGGCCGACAAGCCCCTGGTAGGGCGGGATGGCGTGGCCCATGACAAGCATTGCCTGGCCTGCCTCGCCCGTGCCGCCGGCCATCTTCAGCATCTGGGTCTCTTCGTCCCAGAGGAAGACGTGGACGTGGTAGTAGGCAAAGCCGACGCGCAACTGCTCCACGACCTCGCGCATCAGCTGGGCCCGATCGAGGATGGTGGATAGCTGCCGGCTGACGGTGGCGCTGGTCTCCAGGGCTCGCGTTCGTTCGCTGACGCGCTGCTCCAGTTGGGTGCGCTCGACGTTCAGGGCGCGAGTCAACTCGCGCGCGCGGCGCAGCAACGTCTGGCTGTCGCGTCGCAGGGCGAAGAGAGCGACCAGCAGCATGCCGATGGTCATGACTATGCTGAGCAGGAGGTAGGTCAGCGAGAAGATGTCGCGGATGGGCGCGGCCATGTCGGGCGGGCGGGCGAGGCCCAGGCCAATCACACCGATGACAAGGGCCAGGGTAGCCAAACGCCGGTTGAAGAGGATGGCTGCGAAAGCGGCATAGGCGACCATGTAGAGGCCGGCCGCCGGAGTCAGGCCGTTGATACGCACGTCGAGCATCAGTAGCCCCAGGTAGACGGCGGCCAACCCGGCGGCGCGCGGCCCATAGGCGGCATTGCGCGATAGGGCCACGCCCACGACCAGGGCGTAGAGCGCGATGTAGGCCACCATGAACGGCCAGTTGTCTGGGCCGTCGCGGAACAACAGCGTCAGAATGGGCACAAGCGCCAAGAACAGCAGCACCGCCAGGGCCAGCGAGACGAGATTGAGGATGCGGCGTTGGGTGTTGTGGGCCAGGTTGGCAACGTCGATGTCAACCGGCGCGAGGGCCGGCTCGCCTAACTCAGGAACCAGATCGGCCAGACGCAGCCGGAACCAGCCCCAGGTGAAGAGAAGAATGCTGCCGGTAAAAGCCAGGACGGTCAGGTCGATGTAGAGCGGCCACTCTCTTACCAGCCCTATCTGGTAGATGAGATTGCCGAGGATGGGCAGCAGCGCGCCGATGAAGACGAACAGTGCCAGGCGGCGTTGCTCCCCTTGTGACCGCAGCCAGGTCCGCGCCATCAGGATGACGGAGATGAACAGCAAGGGGTAGGTGTAGGCGACGTGGACGTAGAATGCCGGG
Source organism: uncultured Ardenticatenia bacterium (assembly GCA_937858165.1). Classification (GTDB taxonomy): domain Bacteria; phylum Chloroflexota; class Anaerolineae; order Promineifilales; family Promineifilaceae; genus Promineifilum. The sequence goes on along the minus strand of CALLZA010000214.1, from coordinate 4,966 downwards.
CCGCGCTGGGCGCTGAAGGCAACGAAACTGCCGTTGTCAACGACACCCAGATCCCTGTAGAGCAGGTGGTGGGAAGGCGTCGTCCAGGCCAGACCGATGATGACCAGGGGCAGTAGAATCAGCAAAGCGGCGTTTCGCAGGGTGACGAAGCGGCCGTAGCCGCTGTAGACGAGCGAGAAGAGGAACCAGGCCACCGGCAGCAAGGCGATGGAGACCCACTCGAGCTTCACCCACAGAAGCATCGTTGTCGGGTCGGTCGTGGCCAGTTCGAGGGCATAGATGAAAGACCACCAGGCCGACAGGGCAATGAGAGCGACGAAGACCAGCGTGCCCGGCGCATCTTCGCGCTGTTGCCAGGCGTAGACAGCCAGGACAGTCGAGAGGATGGCCGCCCCCAGGACGGGCAGAATGAACGGTGTGAATTGCCAGCCCGCGATGTCCATCGTGTTCCTCTGCGTGCGGCGACCGGGCTATGGGCCGGCCGTCCGCGCCGCCAGCCGCTCGGCCACCAGCCGGTTGACCAGCGCCGGGTTGGCCTGGCCGCGTGTGGCGCGCATTACCTGGCCGACGAACCAGCCCAGCAGGCTCGTCTTGCCGGCCAGATAGTTAGCCAGCGCGTCGGGGTTGTCGGCGATGGTCTGTTCGACCAGAGCCGACAGCGCCGCCTCGTCGGAAATCTGCGTCAGGCCGCGGGCGGCGATGATGGCCGCCGGGCCGCTGTCGCTGTCGATCATTTCGGCCAGCACCTCGCGGGCCGAGGTCAGGTTGACAACTCCCTTGTCCACCAGATCGAGCAGTTCCACCAGCGCCGCGGGCCGCAAGGGCACATCGTCGATGCGCCGGTCGCGCTCGTTGAGCAGCCGGAATAGGTCGTTGAGAATCCAGTTGGCCAGCGTCTTCGGCGCGCCGCCGGCGGCCGTGGCGGTGTCGAACCACTCGGCCACAGCGCGGTCTTCGGCCAGGGCGGCGGCCTCGGTCGGCGACAGGCCAAACCGGCCGGTGTAACGCGCCTCTTTGGCCGGCGGCAGTTCGGGCAGGGCCGCCCGCGCTGTGTCGATCCAGGCTGCGTCAAGGAGAAGTGGCGGCAGGTCGGGTTCGGCGAAGTAGCGGTAGTCCTCGGCTTCTTCCTTGACGCGCTGGCTGAACGTCTCGCGCCGCGTGTCGTGCCAGCCGCGCGTCTCCTGTATCACGCGACCGCCGCCGTCGAGCACGGCCGCCTGGCGGGCCAGTTCGTAGTCGGTGCCGTCGGCCAGGGCGCGGAAGCTGTTGAGGTTCTTCAGTTCGACGCGGGTGCCGAACGTGTCGCTGCCGCGTGGCCGAATGCTGATGTTTGGCTCGACGCGCAGGACGCCTTTCTCCATGTCGCCGGAGTTGACACCCAGGTAGCGCAATATCTGGCGAATGCGGGCAGCGTAGGCCCGGGCCTCGTCGCCGCTGCGGATGTCGGGTTCGGAGACGATCTCCAGCAGCGGCACGCCGGAGCGGTTGTAATCGACCAGGGAGCCGCTGCTCGCCCGTTGGCCACCGGTGGGCCGGTGGGTCAGCTTGCCGGTGTCCTCTTCCATGTGGACGCGGCGAATGCCGATGCGCTTCGTCCGGCCGTCGGCCAGAGGGATGTCCAGGTGGCCGTGGCGGCCGATGGGCAGCTCATACTGACTGATCTGGTACCCTTTGGGCAGGTCGGGGTAGAAGTAGCTCTTGCGGGCGAAGATGTTATGGGGCTGGATTTCGCACCCCAGGGCCAGGGCTACCCGCAGGGCAAAGGCGACGGCGCGCCGGTTGATGACCGGCAGCATCCCCGGCATGCCCAGGCAGACCGGGCAGACGGCCGTGTTCGGCGCGGCGGTCACACTATCGACGACGCGACAGCCGCAAAACATCTTCGATTCGGTCAGTAGTTCGGCGTGGATCTCCAGGCCGATGACGGCTTCGTATTGCTCGGCCACGTTTTGCATCCCCTGACGCGCTGCGTCGCACAGCGACGACAGCGTCACAAGTATAAGTCCCCCCGTTCGTGCGATCAACTGGCGGCAGAATGGCACGCAGCTGACGCTGATTGGACTGATTTTCGCCGATCAGAGTTATCAGCATTCTTATCGGCGAAACTTAGCGCTAATCAGCGTCATCTGCGTGCCATTCCCCTTGCAGCGCCTCGGCCGGAACGATTGGCAGGCGGCGGTGCCACGGCCGCGCTGTCTCATAGGCGAAGGCGGCGTTGAGGATGCGCGCCTCTTGCAGGGTGTCGCCGATGAGTTGCAGTCCGATGGGCAGCCCGGTCCCGTCATAGCCGCAGGGCACGGACAGCCCACAGGCCGCGCTGAGGTTCAGCGGCAGGGTGAAGACGTCGGCCAGGTACATGCTCAGCGGGTCATCGACGCGCTCGCCGACGCGGAAGGCGGTCGTTGGACTGGTCGGCGCGGCGATGACATCAACGCGCTCGAAGGCGCGGCGGAAGTCGTCGGCGATGAGCGCCCGCGCCCGCAGCGCCCGGCCGTAGTACTCGTCGTAGTAGCCGGCGCTGAGGGCGTAGGTTCCCAGCATGATGCGCCGCTTGACCTCCGGGCCAAACAGCGCCCGCGTCCGGCTGACTGTGTCGCTGAGGTCGGCCCCGGCGACGCGCGGGCCGAAGCGTGTGCCGTCATAGCGGGCCAGGTTGGCGCTGGCCTCGGCCGGGGCGATGAGGTAGTAGGTGGGCAGGCCGTACTGGGTGTGGGGCAAGCTGACCTCGACGATCTCCGCGCCGAGAGCGGCCAACTGCTCGATGGCGGCGCGCACGGCGGCCTCGACCTCCGGCTCGATGCCTTCAATAAAGTACTCGCGGGGCACGCCGACGCGCAGGCCGCGAATGTCGCCGGTCAGGGCGGCTTCATAGTCGGGCACGGGGGCGTCGAGCGAGGTGCTGTCGCGCGGGTCGTGGCCGGCAATGACGCCCAGCAGCGCGGCACAGTCGGCCACGGTGCGGCCGAACGGGCCGACCTGGTCGAGCGACGAGGCAAAGGCGACGACGCCCCAACGCGAGACGCGGCCATAGGTCGGCCGCAGCCCCACGAGGCCACAGAACGACGCCGGCTGGCGCACGCTGCCGCCGGTGTCGGTGCCCAGCGCGCCGTAGGCCAGCCCGGCAGCCACAGCCGCGGCGCTGCCGCCGCTGCTGCCGCCGGGCACGCGCGCCAGGTCCCACGGGTTGCGCGTTGTGAAGTAGGCCGAGTTCTCCGTGGACGAGCCCATGGCGAACTCGTCGGTGTTGGTCTTGCCCAGGATGACCGCGCCGGCGGCGATGAGTCGTTCGACGGCGTAGGCGTCATAGGGCGGGACGAACCCCTCCAGGATTTTGCTGCCGGCGGTGGTGGGGATGCCGGCGGTGCAGAGGATGTCCTTGACGGCGATGGGCACACCCAGCAGAGGGCCATCTTCGCCGGCGGCGCGGCGGCGGTCGGCGGCGGCGGCCTGCTCCAGCGCGCTCTCGTCGGCCAGCGTCAGGTAGCTGCGGATGGCGTTGTCGTAGGCCACAATGCGATCGAGCATCGCCTGCGTCGCGGCCACGCTGGTCGTCGCTCCACGGCGCAGGGCGTCGCGGAGTTCGGTGAGGGTCAGGGTTGATACGTCCATGTCAGTATTCAGTGCGCCAGTGGGTCAGTTAGGTAGTTGTCACACGTTGACGACCCTGGCCCCTGGAACCCAGCCTCTAGCCCCTACTCTTCCAGAACCGCCTGAATGAGAAACTGCCCCTCCTCCGTGGCGGCAGCGTTGAAGAGGGCGTCATCGCGAGGCAGGGAGGGGGTCACGATGTCGTCGCGCAGGACGTTGTAGCGGCCGAGGGGCGGCGCGTCTTCGGCCAGGATAGCGGCGCTGCTCAGGTCAAGTTCGTTTAGACGCGCGGCGTAGTCGAGGATAGCCGAAAGCTGATCCTGGTAGTGCTCCAGCTCCTCATCGGTCAGGGCCAGCCGGGCCAGGCGGGCGATGTGGGTGATGTCCATGTTCATAGTGGTTAGTGACTAGCGACTGGTGACTGGTGACTAGACTAATCACTCGTCACTAGCCACTTCTAATCCCCCATCATCGGGTCGTGTTCTTGCTGTTGCTGCTTGGCCTTGCGCGCCTCTTGCATAGCCTGGAACTCCTCTTCCGTCCAGATGTTCTCCGGGCCGGTCAGTTTGTCGATGTAGAGTTCGCCGTTCAGGTGGTCGATCTCGTGCTGGAAAATGCGTGCTGTCCAATCATAGAGGCGCAGGCGGAGCTTGCGGCCGTGTCGATCCAGCCCGCGGACGCGCACCGATTCGTGCCGCTCCACCTCTCCCAGATAGCCGGGGATGGACAGGCAGCCTTCGATGCCCTTCGTCGTCTCCTTCGACCGCCAGAAGATCTCCGGGTTGATGATGACGAACAGCTCGCGCGTGTCTTCGATCTCGTTACCCTCGTCGTCCTCTTCAGGTAGCGTCAGGATGACGGCTAGTTGGATCGGCTGGCCGATCTGGGGCGCGGCCAGGCCAACGCCGTTGGCTTCGCGCAGCGTCTCGATCATATTGTCGATCAGGCGCTGCAAATCGGCGTCGAAGCGCGTCACGGGGCGCGTTTTCTGACGCAGTATCTTATCGGGAATACTCACAATGGGCAGTTGGCTCATGGTGCTTGTTGGTTCTCTTCCTCTGAATAACCAAGCGGCGTGCGCGGCGGGATGCGCTGTTGTTCCATCGCCTGGCGATAGACGTCGATGAGCAGGGCGTACTCCTGGCGGCGGGCACTGCCTTCATTGATCCGCTGCTGGCGGCGGAAGTCGGCCCGGCGCCGGGAGATGTTGCCCTGGGTGGTTTTCGGGGTGGGGACATATTCGGAAACGGTAACGGGCCTTGCCCCGGCGGGGTCGCCGGGGTAGAAGACAACGATGAACCGCGTCGGGGAGGAAGCACGGCGGGGGGGCACCGCGGTCCGGGAGTGGGGGGTGGGCGGGCGGTTGGGGGGTTCGCCC
>CALLZA010000213.1 GCA_937858165.1 uncultured Ardenticatenia bacterium | reverse complement strand
GACAGTACGTAGTGGGTTTCATGATGTCGGCTGATCCTTGCTGTGTGCTGTTTTTATTTCAGAGTGTTTTGCTGTTTGTCATATGTTTTATCTCGTAGATCAGTGTTTAGTTATGTCTTTATGTTTGTTGGTGGTTTTTTTTTTTTTCAAGCAGAAGACGGCATACGAGATCTAGTACGGTCTCGTGGGCTCGGAGATGTGTATAAGAGACAGGCGTAAAGGTCTTTGATGGTGTAGTGAGCGAGCATGGGGAAGTAGGTCAGTGGGTCAGTATCCAGTATTCAGTCAGGCGCTCTTCATTCGTAACTCGTCATTCGTAACTCATCACGGGACGATAAACGCAACGGCAGCGCCCGCCCTTGGGGCAGTTGGGCAGAGGCAGGTGGGGGGCGTCGTCGGGCAGGTATTCGGCCGCGGGGTCGAGGGCGCGGCTGGCGGGGCAGCCCTCCGGGTCAACTTCGATGCGCACGCCGCGAATCGAGCCTTTGGCCTTCATGCCCAGCCGGTAGGCGGCCAGCGTCTTCTCGGCGTAGTCGGGCGCTTTTTCTATCTCCTGGTGGAAGCCTTTGAGCCAGTCGAAGGGCATGGGTGGATCTCCTTTGGCAACATTGTAGCCCGGTGCTCCGTTTTGAGCATCTTGCCGCTCCGGTAAAATGGGCAGCATGAGAAAAATCGTTGTCCTGACCTTTGTCACTCTCGATGGCGTCATGCAAGGCCCCGGCGGGCCAACCGAAGATACCAGCGGCGGCTTCGCCCACGGTGGCTGGACGGTGCCGTACTTTGACGAGGCCCTCGGCGAGACGATGGGTGAACAGATGGGCCGGCCGTTCGATCTGCTGTTGGGCCGAAAAACCTTTGATATCTTTGCCTCATACTGGCCCCAACAGAGCGAGAACCCCTTTGAGGAAGTGACCAAGTATGTCGTCTCCAATACGCTCACGGAGCATTCGTGGCAGAAGAGCGTCTTTCTGGCCGGGGATGTGGTCGAGAAGATCAGAGCGCTAAAGCAGGAGACTGGGCCGGACTTGCAGGTGCATGGCAGCGGGCTGTTGATCCAAACGCTCCTGAAGCATGACCTGGTGGACCAGCTTTGGCTCAAGATCTTCCCGGTGACCGTAGGGGCGGGAAAGCGTTTATTCGGCGAAGGGGTGATCCCCGCGGCCTTCACCCTGTCCGAAACGAAGGTCTCACCGAGTGGGGTCATTATCGCCAGCTACAAACGCGCCGGCGAACTGAAGACCGGTTCGTTCTAGATGTTGCCGGCCCTGGCCCTGGCTTGGGTAGAAGCTCCCTTGGGATTCTGAAGAGAGGTGCGACGCCTCGGGCGGTCAGACGACACACCACTCGCGCAACGCCGCCAGCCGCCGCGGGCCAATGTTGCGGACGCGCGACAGGTCATCGACGGTGGTGAATGGCCGCGCCGCGATGATCGACGCGGCCAGCGCCGGGCCGATGCCGGGCAACTGGCGCAGTTCGGCGGCCGTGGCCGTGTTGAGGTTCACGCGGCGGTCGGTGGCGGCAGCCGGGCGCGGGCCGAAGACACGGCCGAACGGCTCCGGCCGCTCCTTCTCCAGCACGGCCAGCAGCTCCGGCAGCCGGTCGCGCCGCTGGCAATAGCCCAGTAGGGCCAGCACCTTGGCGTTGACCGTTTCGCCACTGCCGAAGTTGCGGTAGACCTCGTGGAAGTGGTCGAAGCACAACTCAGTCAGCTCCTGGTCGCTGAAGTGGTCGGCGAGAAAGTGGCGGAGGTCCGCGAGGTTTGCGGGCATGGAGCAGTGGGCAGGAAGCAGTATTCAGTCCTCAGTAGCACGATTCTCTCTAATCGCGTACTGACTTATCCTTGCGTGGAAAACAGGACGCGAAAACCTGCCTGAACAAAGTGGTGATCAGACGTAAGTGCCTCAGTGACACCACGCTCGCGCGTAATCACAAACGAAATACAGTCAACAAGGCCCCACTGCTTATCATCCATTTGCTTGTAAAGAGCAATAGCTAAAGTTAACAACCGAGGCGAGGTGTAAACCACCTCAACTTGAGAAGAGCCTAGCATTTGTTCAATAACCTGAGCGGCTTTCAGTCGAAAACGGCCGGCAAGGGCATTGCCGATTTCCAACAAGACGCCCTCGCTGATGATCAGTGCCCGATCGCGATAGAGGCGTGCCAGTCTCTTGGCCTGCACGTGGTACCGATCACGCTCATTAATCAAGGCGATGACGTAGGCTGAATCAACGAAGAGCGGCGTCAAGCGACTTCTCCCCACTCAGGTAAAGATCGAAATTCTCGGCAAAGTCCTCCGGTCCATCGATCGTGATCTCACCCAGGCGCTCGAGAAACCCAACGTTTTCATCGTTGCCTTTCTGCTCAAGAAACTCTCGAACCAACGCGAACAGCGCTTCTAGTTCCTCTTCGCTCAGTTGTTCAATTTCTCTCAGCAAAAGCTCTTTAGTGGTCATTTTCGGCCTCTAGCGCAAGTATACCACGATTGACAGCGGGCTGTGGCAGAGTGCGCATCCTCAGATGCGCTCTGCTTCACCCGTCCGCATCTGAGGATGCGGACTCCGCGCGTTACCCACCACTCGCCACCTACTCTGGCGTAATCACCTTCAACCCCACCCGCGTGAGCGTCGGCGGATCGATCAGCATGTTGGTGTACGACGCATTGGCCAGCGGGCAGTAGCACTCCTTGGCGGCGATGCTGCGGCGGACTTCCTTGATCTTGTCGCCGAACCAGATTTCCTTGAAGTCGTAGTCGTGTTCGCGCAGATTGCCCAGGTTGTCGGCCCGCACGCAGCACGGCCAGACAGTGCCGTCGGCGTAGATCTGCGCGCTGGCCCAGCCGGCATAGCAGTCGATCACCTGCTCCTCCTCTTCCAGGATGCGCTTGACCAGCTTGTAGTACTCCACCCGAAACGCCTCGGTGATGCGGGCCACGCCCTTGTAGCGCTTGCTCTCCACGTAGGCGATCAGCCGGTCGATAGCCGCGCGATACTGCTCCGGACTGGGGGTGATGGGCAAGCCGACCGTGTCCAGCTCCACCCGCGGCTCGGCGATCTCAGTGATGAACTGGTCCGCCCCCGACTGCTCGGCGTAGGCAATCAGTTCGTCCAGATGGCCGACGCTGAAGACGCTGACGACGGAGTGGATGCCGATGTTGAGGTTGGGCAGCGTGTCGCGCAATGCCAGCAGTTGCCGCAGCCGCTCTTCGAAGCGGATGAAGTTGCCCGGCACGCCGCGGATGAGGTCGTGCTTCTCGCCCACGCCGTCGAGGGACAGGTTGATGATCAGCTGGCTGTCCGGGCAAGAGCGGGCGATGCGCTCGACCTTGTCGGGAATGGTGCTGAGGATACTGTTGGTCGGGATGTTGATAATGCCCGGCCGGCAGTGCTTATAGGCCAGTTGGGCCAGCTCAACGATGCCGGGGAACATGAACGGCTCGCCACCGCTGATGGTGAACCAGTAGGGAGCGCGGCCGAGCGAGGCCAGCACCTTGTCCCACTCCTCTAGATTGAGCTCATTCTCCCGCTTCATCCAGATGTTGCACGTCAGGCAGCGACTATTACAGCGCGGCGAAGGCGACAGGGTGATGTTGAGCGGCAGCAGCTTGGGCCAACCGAAGCGGCGGTAGGCCTGGAACAGGGGCACGCGGGCCAGTACGCCCGCCATGGAATTCACTTTGTTTCTAGCTCCTTGGTCGTCGCGGCGATCTCCCACACGGTGTGGCTGCGGCGCGCCCGGTAGTCCTGCCGGCCCAGGTAGCGGCCGTAGACCTCCAGGGCGACGACCCGCGCCGTCCAGAACAGTTGCTTTGGCCGCCAGTCCAGGTTGCGCAACAGCAGCCCGGCGATCTTGCCGCCACTCATGGTGCTGACGCTGTAGCCCAGCGCGGCCTGCATTTCCAGATGCCCGGCATAGATGCGCCGCCGCTGGCGCAGGAAGTCGTCGACCGTCTCCGGGCCTTTGTTGTAGACGACGGCGTCGGGCACGTACCTTACCCCGTACCCCTGGCCGCGAATGAGCGGCTCGACGCTGGCCTCGTCCACGGCCGTGTGCGGCGGGATGCGCGCGAACACCTTGCGGAAGGCGATCATCTCCCCCGCCTTGAAACCTTCCAGGTTCATCTGATGGTGCAGGTCCCACAGTAGATGGGCGGCGAAGCCCATGAACGTCGCCGGATCGTTCAGCGGTTCCGGCCGGCAGGCGGTCATGCCGATCTCCGGGTCGGCGAACGGGCTGACCAGCCGCTCGATGGCGTCCTCGCTCGGCAACAGATCGGCGCTACTGAGGATGAGCACGTCACAGGCGGCGTCGCGCAGGAAAAGGTTCATGGCCGACGCCTTGCCCTCGCGTGTCGGCTGGCTGATGAGGCGGATGCGCGGATCGGCCGCCGCCGCCTCGCGGACGATAGCTTCAGTATCATCGGTGCAGCCGCTGGCCACAACGATGATCTCGGCCACCGCCACTTGATCCAGCCGCGACGCGCCAACGCGGGCCAGCAAACGGCCGATGTTGGCGGCCTCGTTGTGGGCCATGATGCCGAGGGAGCAGGGGATGGGGGGCATGGTAGTAAGCAGTATACAGTATCCAGTGGTCAGTGGTCAGTGGTATGTGTCCGGCTCTTAACCGGCTTATGAACCTTAGCTATTTAATACGGTTATCGCCCGCCGGCGGGTTGAAGAACCCGCCGCTAGCGCCGAAGTGCGTTCAAACGCACTGAAGAAGCGCGCGTCCTCTGAAAGTGCGTTTGAACGCACTTCCTACGCTAGCGGTGGATTTCAACCCACCGCGAGAGGCCCACAGTGTATGGGCTGATTATTTTGTTACTCTCCTACAACGCGTTTGGCGTAGCAGCCGGCGGATTGATCCGCGAGGGCAGAACGCGATAGCCGCATTATTTTGTTAAACACCATCAACGTACTTCTTGGTTAGCAGAGGGTTCTTCAACCCATTGCGCTGCGCTGCGTGTCCTACGCCGTCGCCTTCCCCAGAATAATCTGCTCCCGGTTATACAGCCGCATCGTCGCCACAAGGGCCGCCACGCCGATGGCCGCCGTCAGCAAGCTGCACAGCGCAACCTGCATCGTATCCAGCGGCAGGCCGCGCGACATGTCGGTGATGAAGTAGAGCTGGCCGATGGTCGGGATCAGGTACATCCACTCCTGCGGCCGAATGGGCAGCACCGACAGGAACAACGACGGCAGGAACCCGGCGAAGGCGATGAGCTGGGTGTAGGTCTGCGCCTCCTTCACCGAGCGGGCATAGGACGCCACCAGCATCTCCAGGGCCACGGCCATGAAGGCCACCGGGATGATGAGGCCCACCGCGGCCAGAATGACGCCCCAGCCGACGCTGAGCTGGATGTTGGTAAACTGCTGTACCTGGGGAATGCCCAGTAAGACGAGGAAGAGCGCCGTGGCCAGGAAGGTTGCCAGCAAAGTGAAGGCAAAGACGGCCAGGAACTTGCCCATGACGAACGCGCCGCGCGGCACAGGGTTGAGCAGCAGCGGCTCCAGCGACTTGCGTTCGCGCTCGCCGGCTGTGGCATCGACGGCCAGGTAGAAGCCGCCATAGAAGACGGCCGTCATCATCACCACCGGCAACAGGTTGAGCACGAAGCTGTCGTCGCCGCCGGCCGTGCCCGCCGTGGTGCTGACCCATTCGACCGGCACGGCGTTGCTGATGGCCGGGCTGATGCCGCGGGCCAGCAGGCGCAGGCTGCCGATCTGGTTGCTGTACTGGCTGACGAGCGACTGGGCGCGGTTGGCGGCGAAGCTGCCGCTCTGGTTGGAGTCGTCCACCAGCAGCCGCACCTGGGCCGGCGCGCCGCGCGTGAACGCCTTGCCGAACTCGTCGGGGATGACCAGCACCACGGCCAGATCGCCGCGCCGCACGGCCTCTTCGGCATCGGCCGGCGCTTCCAATATATCGACGTTGTTCTGGTCCAGGAACTGCACCAGGTTGGGCGCGTTGGCCGCGCCGAGGACATGCAACGCCAGCGGCCGCTCCGCCTGCTCGGTGAAGGCCCGGTTCAGGAAGCCGAACAACACCACGTAGAGCAGCGGATTGATGAGAACGGCGAACAGCGCGTTGCCCACCGAGCGGCGGTCGCGCAGGTTGTCAACGATCTCTTTCTGAACGATGACCCACAGACGCCTGAGCATTAGACCAGCCCCTCCTTCGTCCCGATGATGGACACGAACGCGTCTTCGAGGTTCTCCTGCCCCGTGCGGGCGCGCAGCTCATCGGGCGAGCCTTGGGCCACGACGCGCCCGCCGGCGATGACGACGATGTTGTCGCACAGCATGGCGACTTCCTGCATGATGTGGCTGCTGAAGAGCAGGCAGCGGCCGTCTTCGCGCAGCTTGCGGATGACACCGCGCATGGCCCGCGTGCTCATCACGTCCAGCCCGGCCGTCGGCTCGTCGAGCATGACGTTCTGCGGCTGGTGGACGAGGGCGCGGGCGATGGCCACTTTGCCCTGCTCGCCGGTGGAGAAGCCCTCCGTGCGCCGGTCGGCGATATCGGCCATGTCGAGCAGGGCGATAAGTTCGTCGATACGCGTCTCCAGCTCCTGGCCGCCCAGGCCGCGCAGACGGCCGAAGTAGCGCACGTTCTCGCGGGCCGTCAGGCGCTGATAGAGGCCGTGGGCGTCGGTCAGCACGCCCAGCCGCGCCTGCGCTTCCAGGCGCTGGGTGTGGGTGTCGAAGCCGTCGATGGTCGTCTGGCCGCTGTTTGGCTCCAGCACCCCGGCGACGAGGCGCATCGTCGTGCTCTTGCCCGCGCCGTTGGGGCCGAGTAGGCCGGTAATGAGGCCGTCGGGGGCGTCGAAGGAGACGTCCTGCACGGCCTGCACCGCGCCGAAGGATTTGGTGAGGTGGGTGACTTGGATCATGGTGCGTGTTAGACCTCAGAGGTCTCAGAAGACCTCTGAGGTCTGGGAAAAACTAAGGCGTTGGCCCGGCAAACGACACAAAGAACGGCGGTGGCTGCAACCCATCCAAGCAGGTTGTGTCCAGCCCTGTCGGGTCGGCGGTGCGGATAAACTCGGCTACGACCTTGGGCATGCAGCCGGCGCCGATGACGCCGTGGCCGAAGCCGGGGATGACGATGTGGCGGCTGTTCGACAGGCCGGCGGCCACCTGCTCGGCGTACTCCGGTGGCGTCACCGGGTCGGCCGCGCCGCTCAGCAGCAGCGCCGGCGTGCCGCTGGTCAGCGGCTCGCGGAAGTCGGCGGCGATCTGTGCCCGCGGCCAGGTGGCACAGATGGCGGCAAAGCGCTGGCTGAAGTCGCCGAAGCTGGTCTCGGCCTGGATGCTGGCCGCCTCGGCCCCGTCGATGAGCGGCGCGTCTTCAGAACAGGCGACGGCGTACAGCAGACCGGGGTAGAGGCCGACGCTGGACGACACGGCCAGCCCCTGCACGATGAGCGGCGCGTAGTCGCCCGTCTCATGCGCATGGTGCACCAGCAGCGGCAACAACCCCTGGAACTCCGGGCTGTAGAGGCTGTTGAAGACCAGTTGTGACAGAAAGTCGCGATCCAGCGCGAAGTCGAGCGGCTCGTTCGACAGTGGGTCGGCCACGGTGATGGGCTGGGGCGTCGCCAGCCGGGTCAGTACAGCTTCATATTCGGCGCGGAAGTTGGGGAACGCCTCGTTGCAGGCCGCATCGGCGGCGCAACGATCGAACAACAGGTCGAGCGAGCGCTGTCCGTCGCGCGGCATCTGCAAGAAGAGCACCAGTTCCGGCCCGGCCACGGCGTCGAGCACGACGCTGCGCACGCGCCCCGGGAAGCGGCGCATGTAGGTCAGGGCCGCCCGCGTGCCGTAGGACGCGCCGTAGAGGTTGATGGTGTCGTAGTCGAGCGCGGCGCGCACGTCGTCGAGGTCGGCCACGAAGGCGTCGGTGGTGTAGAGGCTCAGCTCGGCCCGCTGCGACAGATCGACACGACACTGGTCAAGCAGGGCGATCTGCTCCTCGTCGGGTAGGTCGGCCGGCAGAGTCTCGTCTTCCAGTACTTCGCAGTTCAGCCCGTTCGATTCGCCCGTGCCGCGCTGGTCAACCAGGACGATGTCGCGGGTGCGGTTGACGTCGCTGAAAAGAAAGAGCGCCTGGGCATAGGCCTCGACCGCCGCCTGGCCTGGCCCGCCGGCCAGCAGGAACAACGGGTCGTCCTCGACGATGTTGCTGCTGCCGGTGGCCGGCAGTATGGCGACGTTGAGCGGGATTTGCCGCCCGGCGGCCGCGGCCCGGTCTTCATAGACCAGCAACTCGCCGCACTGGGCGCTGACACCGCCGGTGAGCCGGCACGCTTCCAGGGGGATGGTTGGGCGGCGGCCCTCGTCCTGCCCGCCGGACGAACAGGCGACCAGGAGTGGGGCGAGCAAGAGGCAGAGTGGGAGTAGATAGCGCTTCATGATATGTAGAGGTGTGGCTGCGTGACGGGCGGGAGCTGCGGCAGCCGGAACCGCCGGGGCAGCAGGCGCAACCAGTGGGCAGTATAGCAGAAGCGCGGGCAGCAACCATAATTCGGCCTCCTGAAGATGAGAAGCAGCCTAATGATTGCTAAGAGACTTTTTCCGGCTGCCGAGTGGGGCCACCCGACTCTGTGCCCCGCCGCGGTCGGGCGTGGTAACATTGGCCGCGGCCGAAACGCCGCCAAAACCGTTATGAACTCTGAACAATTACCAGCCACCATTCGGCCCTTTGGCCCGCCTGCCCGACGCATCGTTGGACTGTCGACCGTCGTTGCACTCCTGCTGGCACTCCTGCTGGTCGGGCCGTCCCTCGTGGGCGGCAGCAACGATCTCTTTCTGTCGCGGTCATCGAGCGCTACGCCGTTGCCGGCTGTGCCCGCCCGCCGCGTTCGGGCCGTCGACATCAACTGGGCGGCGCTCTCGCCCGACGCGCGCGAAGTGCGGCTGACGCCGTTCGACGGCCTGACGCTGACGGCGACGCGCGAGCGGGTCGATCGGCCGGTCGGCGGCGGCTTCGTCTGGGTCGGCCGTCTGGCGGGCGAGGTGGAGGGGCGGGTGACACTGTCGGTGCGCGATGGGGTGCTCGTCGGCGTCGTCTTTCGCCGGGGGCAGGAGTGGCTGGTCATTCGCCCCGCCGCGGCCGGCGGCCATCTTGTCACCGAGCTTGACCCGGCGGCGCGCCAGCCATATGGGCCGGACTTCCGGCTGCCGGAGGGCGCGGTGGGCAGCCCTTCAGCCGCGCCGCAGGCCGCCACCTGCCAAGACGACGGCTCGGTCATCGACGTGCTGGTGGCCTACACCGCCCAGGCCCGCGATGAGAACGGCGGCCAGGCGGCCATGGAAGGGCTCATCAACCAGCGCTTCAGCGATATGAACACGGCCAATCTCGACAGCGCCGCGCCGTTTGAGTGGCGGCTGGTGGGCACGATGGTCGTGGATTACGCCGAGTCGGGCAGTATCAATACCGACCTGACGGCCCTGAAAGAGCCGGCCGACGGCGCGCTCGATGAGGTTCACACCGCGCGCGATCTTTACCAGGCCGACCTTGTCGCCCTGCTCATCGCCCAGGGCAACAGTGGCGCGTGCGGCATGGCCTTCCAGATGACGGTCCTGAGCGGCGACTTTGAGGACGCTGCCTTTGGCGTGACGGCGCTGGACTACCCCGGCGACTTCTTCTGCGGCACGCTGACCCTGTCGCACGAGCTGGGCCACAACATGGGCAATGCCCACGACCGGGGGCACTACGCCGGTGACGTGCTCTTCCCCTACGCCTACGGCTACCAGTCGCCCAACGGCACATTCCGCGACATCATGTCCTACGACTGCCCCGACGGTTGTCCGCGGGTCAACCTGTGGGCCAATCCAGACGTGTGGTATTTGGGTGAGCCGACCGGGGTGGACCTGTCTCTTATACACATCTCCGAGCCCACGAGACCGTACTAGATCTCGTATGCCGTCTTCTGCTTGAAAAAAAAAAGATAACACAGGAGACAGCCATGTCAAAGATATGTCTGTCGACCATAAGCGACACTAAAGTACGACACACTAGATGACAACCTGAATAACATATCACAGCACAACCAGGTACTAGACTAACAGAATGACATGA
>CALLZA010000212.1 GCA_937858165.1 uncultured Ardenticatenia bacterium | reverse complement strand
TTGCATCTGAGCCGATATATGTATTTTTTTTTTCAAGCAGAAGACGGCATACGAGATCTAGTACGGTCTCGTGGGCTCGGAGATGTGTATAAGAGACAGCCTCCAGCCTGGCCATCGGCCTGCCCTACGACGAGTACTTCTTGACCCAGGGGTTGCACGGCGAGAGCTATGGCCATCTGGCCGTCGACATCGCCGCCGGCAACGGGGCCATCATCAAGTCGATCGTCAATGGCACGGTGACGGGCAACGGCTACGACCAGTGGGGCAACACCTTCATCCAGATCGAGAACGACGTCTATACCGTTCTTTACCTCCACGGCGTCTACAGCCCGGCAGTGGGTGACGCTGTGACCGCAGGGCAGCCCATCGGCACGGAAAGCAACATCGGCTATACTCTGGACATGGCCGGGAACCTGTGCGCCGGGCGCGATTGTGGCTATCACACCCACCTCAACGTCTTCGACAAGCGTTTGGGCATCAACATCAATCCGCTCGACCTGATACCGGCCGCTTACCCATAGCGCGTTCGACCTCACAGGTCGGCCGCAGACCCCAGTGGTCTGGGAGCGGCAGATGATTGAGACGCCGTATCGCGGCGAAGCGGACAGAGAGCGAATGCTGGCGCTGGTGCGGGCGCAGCCGGTGGAAAATATCCACGTTGTCGATCAACCCTATCGCCTCTGTTCGTGGGCCTTCGACAGCCCGGCCAACGTCGCCCTGTGGGAAGATGAGCGCGGCGGGCTGCTGGCCTGGGCCGTTTTGCAATCCCCCTTCTGGAGCCTCGACTACGCCCTGCATCCGACCGCGCCGCCCACGGCCCACGCCACTGTGCTGGCCTGGGCCGATGCGCGCGCGGGCCAGTTAGCGAACACACCCTTCGGCCGCGAAGTGTGGTTCACCGCGGCCCTTGAGCGGCAGGCCGAGCGACGGCGCGAGCTGGCCGGAGCCGGCTTCGTGGCCCAGGACAGCGGCGAAGAGGCGTGGACGCAGGTGCTCTTCCGGCGCGACGGCGGCCTGCCCGTGCCGCCGGCAACACCGCGGCCCGGCTTCGCCGTGCGGCCGTTGCGCGGTGCGGCCGAAGTGGCGGCCTATGTGGCCCTGCACCGCGAGGTCTTCGGCACGCCCAACATGACCGAGGCCTGGCGGCAACGTACCCTGGACGCGCCTGGTCACCGGCCGGAGTTCGACCTGGTGGCGACAAACGCCGCCGGCGAGCTGGTCGGCTTTGCCATCGGCTGGTGGTGGAACGGGCCGGACGGGCCAGTGGCGCAGGTCGAGCCGTTCGGCGTGCGCGCCGATGCCCGGCGCTATGGTGTTGCCTGGGCGCTGATGTTCGAGTTGTTGCGCCGGCTGGGCGCGGCGGGGGCGGCCGAGGTGCGGGTCATGACCGACAACTACCGCGATGCGGCCTATGCCTTCTATCAGGCGTGCGACTTTCAGATCGTCGGCAACGTCATCATGTATCGCCGGGATGTCATAGCCGACCTCAGAGGTTTGCCGCAAACCTCTGAGGTCTAAGCACGATGGGTCAGATCGAGATATACCGCGAGCACCTGCGCCAGATGTGTGATTGGGAGTCGTTCCTGCTGGCCGAGTCGCGTCTGCCGGGGCCGCGCGCCAATCTGGAGTTGGCGCGGGCGGCGGCCGACGAGGGGGACGCGACGCAGTTCGCCCGCTGGCTGGCCGTCGGTCCGGCCGAGGGGCCGACCAACACGCCGGGCGAGTTCCTGGCGTTCTGCGGCGCGCTGGGCTATGGGCGGCTGCTGGCCGAGGGCGACCGGGCGGCGCTGGCTGAGGTGCGGCGGGCGGCCAACGACCCGCGCTGGCGCGTGCGCGAGGCGGCGGCGATGGCGTTGCAGCGCTGGGGCACGGTGGACATTGAGGCGCTGCTGGCCGAGGCCGAGCGGTGGGCCGGCGGCACGCGGCTGGAGCAACGCGCCGCCGCCGCCGGACTGTGCGAGCCGGGGCTGCTGGGCGACATGGCCACGGCCGAGCGCGTGCTGGCCGTGCTCGACGCCATCACCGCCACCGTTCGCGGCGCGGCCGACCGGCGCGGCGCCGAGTTCGTCGCCCTGCGTAAGGCGTTGGGTTACTGCTGGAGCGTGGCCGCTGTGGCCGCCCTGGCGCGGGGCCGGGAGTTGATGGAGCGGTGGCTGGCCGACGACGACCCCGACGTGCGCTGGATCATGCGTGAGAATCTGGGCCAGGCGCGGCTGGCGCGCCTGGATGCGGCGTGGGTGGAGCGGCAGCGCGCGCGGCTGGGGTAGACCTATGGACACGAACATCGCTATCGAACGCGTCCCCTTCGCTTCGCTGGGCGACGAGTGGCACGCGCTGGCCCGGGCCGGCTATCACACCGATTACGCCGGCATCAGCGAACTGTATGGGGGGGCGACGACGACCGACGACAAGGTGGCGTTGATGCAGCGCTGGGGCGCGGGCATCCTGGCCTGGACGGCGCGCGACGCCGGACGGCTAATCGGGGTGCTGACCGGCGACCTGGACGGCGACCGGCTGATTATCTACGACTTCTTTGTGGCTGGGGCCTATCGGCGGCAGGGCATTGGTCAGGCTCTGGTGAAGACAGCGCTGAGCGAGCCGGGGCTGCGGCAGGCGGCGGCCGAGGTTAACGTCGCCAACGTCGCCTCGCGGATGCTGTTCGAGGCGCTGGGCTTTACGGCGGCGCGGACGGTGAGCTGGTACGTGTTGGGGCTGTCTCTTATACACATCTCCGAGCCCACGAGACCGTACTAGATCTCGTATGCCGTCTTCTGCTTGAAAAAAAAAAAACATATCATCACAACACCGAAATAAGTGGCACACGTACTGAGTATTAGATTGATAAAACTAACTCACCACCATACACAATATCGATGAATAACGCCTCTACTCGTGTACACAGC
>CALLZA010000211.1 GCA_937858165.1 uncultured Ardenticatenia bacterium | reverse complement strand
TGTTTTGTCGCATATACAGGACGCCAACAAGGTTCTCGTGTGTCTCTGCTCCGTCCTGCCCGCCCCGAGCCCCCTGCGCATGACCTCCAGCGCCCTGATCCCCCTCCACTCCGTCGTCGAGGTGGGGGTGGACCACGCCAAGATCTACCGGATAAACCCCGTCCGAGCGAACGCCGCCCCCGACGGCGACGTTCCGGTCAACGGCGGCAAGTACATCGCTTCGACGCAGGTCTTCAGCCTCGGAGCTCGTTACGCGTTTTGACCCCGGAGCGTTCTGCGCCTGCTGCGCGCTCTGCCCGGCCTGTCCCTTATCCAACCCCACGCGCCCACCGCACAGGATGGCGGTGGCGACGATGGGAAGCATCGGGGGCGCCGAGCTAAAGAAGGTGGCGATGAAGTCGAGCAGCATGGTGCTGGAGATGATGGGCGTGCGGAAGACGAAGCGCAGCCCGTCGAACAGGGCGTTCACGCCTAGCCCGGTCGAGGCCGCGGCCACATGGCCACGGTAGTCCATCAGCAGTAGGGAGATGACGACGGCCACAAAGGAAAGGGCGTTCAGGGCATAAACGTAGCCGACGTTAGCATAGCCGACGAGCAGACCGGCCAGCGCCGGGCCGAGGATGGACGCCGTGGTAAACATCAACGTTTGCACACTGACGGCATTGCCGAAGTGCTCGCGTGGCACCAGATGGGGAATGAGCGATTGGCGCGACGGCCCCTCCAGCGCGTTCATGGCCGCCAGCGCGCCGGTGAGCAGGTAGATGTGGACGATGGTCGCCCGACCGGTGATGGTCAGGACGGCCAGGATGCCGGCGATGACGACGTCGAAGCCTTCGGTGAAGAGCAGCAGCGAGCGGCGGTTGCGGGTATCGGCCAGCATGCCGCCGAAGAGGGCGAAGAGGACGATGGGGATAACGCGCACCAGGCCGAGGGTGCCCAGGCCGAGGGCTTGCGCGCCCAGTTCGACGGTGCGGCCGAAAAGCTCAACCGTGAAGGTCTGGCCGCGCAGCAGCTCGTAGACGTGCCAGTTGATGGCGATGAGCTGCATCTGCGAGCCGATGACGGAGACAAAAAGGCCGAGCCAAAAGATGCGGAAGTCGCGCGAGCGCAACGCCGGGGGGAAGCGTAGGTTCATACCGGTTGTCAGTTGTCAGTGAGCCGTGGGCCGTAGGTCGGTGAAAGTAGGTTCGTGATCAGTAAGCAGCGAGCAACAATGGGCAGCAAGAATCAAAGATGGTTCTGGCCCTCGGCCCCTAGTCCCCGGCCCCTGATCCCTGGCCCCTAATCCCTATCCCCCATCTGCCGCGCGGCGCGCGGCGTGCCATAGAGCCACCAGTACTCGCCGCGGGGGTAGGCGGGCTGCCATTCGGCCGGCCAGACGAACTCGCCCGGCGTCCAGCGCCCATGCAGGCGGGTATCCAGCAGCGCCACCTGCTGGCCCAGACGGCTTTCGGCGCGGTAGGGGGGCATGTTGAGTCGCTCGATCAGGGCGTGGATCATGGCCCGCGTTTCGACAACAGTGGCATAGTTGCTGCTGCGCTGGAGCGTGCCGTGCTCCATCTCCTTAAGCGTCTCCGTCCATTGGCGCAGGCGCGCTTCCAGTTCGTGGTGGGCTTTGGCCTCAAAGCGGACGACGCGGTCGGCTAGAGCCTGGTTGAACTGGAAGACGGCGGCGTCGACCTGGGTGCGCTGCTCCGGCGTCAGCAGGCCGGCCAGGGCCAGCAGCCGGTGTTCGCGCAGCAGAAAGCCGCCCAGCGTCAGCATCGGCAGGCTGTTGTGGCCAAGCGGCCAAAAGAGAACCTCGCTGTCCAGATACTCCGCCATCTGCCCGGCCATCGCCCCCATCGCGGCCACGTCCTGGGCCAGGCGCTCATTTCCGACTTGCATGAGAACCTCCGGTTGTACAATTCGCTGTTTGGATATAATAGACCCCAGCCTGAGCAGCGTCAAACGTTCTAAGCTAGGCACAAGGACAGTTGGTAGTCAAGCGCTTTAGCGCTGTGAGTCGTTAACGCTTTAGCGCGGTTTGACGCGAGTGAGGAGTGCAATGAAGCAAATGCGCCGCGCCGCCATCTACAAACTGGCGGCCTCGGCCCACGAGATGGAACTGGACGTCATGAACGGCGTGTTGCGCCGCGACGACGACGGCCGCTGGCACATCGGCGACTACGATCTGCTGACCTGGCTCGACGCCCACCACGGCGAAGAGCTGGTCGTCGTCCTCGGCTCCATGGCCGACGAGCGCGAGGTGCAGGTGCGCACCTGTCGCACCTGTGGCCGTGACTACACCGAGCTTGAATGTCCCCACTGCCGCGCCAACCGCATTCGCCTGCGCGGACACGCTTAAGAGAATTAGGAATTAGGAATTACGAATTCAGAGCGTGATCGGCCACTGAATACTGTCCTACTGAACACTGAATACTGACCTACTGAACACTGAATGCTGACCACTATGCGCCTTCTCTCCCTCCTCTTACTCCTGCTCACCGCCCTGCCCGTGGCGACACAGACCGAAGTGAACCAACTGGACACGCTGACCGTCGAGCTGTGGCCCGACTATGATCGGCCGGCGATGCTGGTGATTCTGACCGGTACGCTGCCCGAGTCGGCCGCGCTGCCGGCCACGGTGACCATCCCCCTGCCGGCCGAGGCCGAGATCAACGCCGTGGCCCGCTTCAACGAAGTCGACGTGCTGGTGACTGACGTGGAGTGGGCCGCGACCGACGGCGGCATGACGCTGACCACGCCCGACCGCAGCTTCCACGTCGAGTACTACTCGCCCTACGTGTCGAGCGACAACGAAGTGACCTATGGCTTCGCCTGGACATCTGATCTGGCTATTGGCAGCGTGGCGGCCGTCGTCCAGCAGCCGGTGGCGGCGACCGACATCACTATTGTCCCCGCGCCCAGCGGCAGTGTGACGCGCGCCGACGGGCTGCGTTACCACCAGATCGACCCGCGCCCGGTGGCGGCGGGCGAGCCGTTTACGGTAGACGTGACCTACACCGTTGACGCGCCGGTGTTGTCCGCGCCGTCGGTCAGCCCGGCCGCCACGACCGCCCCGGCGGCCACGGCCGCGGCGCCGGATGGCGGGCTGCTGGGCGACCTCAGCCCGTGGTGGTTGTTGCTCATCCCGGCGGCGCTGGCGTTGCTGGTGGGGGCGTGGGCTTTGGGGCGGCGGACGGGCAGCGGGCGGACGCGCAAACCGCGGCCGAACCGCACGACTCGACCGGCCACGACCCGGCCGGCGGGCGAGGGCGCGGCCCGCTTCTGTCACCAGTGCGGCCAGGGGGCGACGGCGGGGGATGTGTTTTGCCGGAAGTGCGGGACGAAGCTCAAGTGACGAGCGGGAAAAAGAGACCTCGCGCCAAGATGGCCAAGGGCGCTAAGAACGCAAAGAGATGTTGATTCATTCGCAAGTGTTCTTGCCACAAAACACAAAGACGCCAAGCTCAGAAATGAGCTTGGCGTCTTTCGTTTAACGAAAACTCGCTACCCTTTGCGCTCTTAGCGCCCTTGACGTGAGGTCTGCTTCACTGACCTACTGATCACTGACCCCTACTCTCCCAACAACAAAGCCAGAATGTCGGCCATGTCTTGCGGGTTCTCGCCCATGCGCGCGCCGAAGTTGGCCGGCATGGCGCTGGGCGGGCCGGCGCAGGGGCCGGTGGGACACTCGGGGGCGATGTGGTCGCTGGGGTAGAGGATGGAGTGGTAGACATAGGTCGCCGCGTCCATCCCTTCAACGCGGGTCGCGCCGTCGGTCTCGATATTGGTTAGCGAGGGGCCAAGCACCCCGGCGACCGAGCCGTCGATGGAGCCGTGGCACGCCTGGCAGCCGTAGGTGACGGTGTACAACTCGCCGCCGCGCGTCGGGTCGCCCGGCTGCACTTCGTCGGTGCGGGCCAGGAACTCGTCGGCCGTCTCCGGCCAGTCATAGGTGATGACCGGCGCGGCGCACAGGGTCTCGCTCTCCCAGTTGAGCACGAAGTTGGTCACGTCGCGCACCTGGTCCTGGCGCAGCGGGCCACCAAACTGCTCCGACCAGGTGGGCATGATCGGCCCGCGCCCGGCGGCGACAGTGGTCAGCACATAGGCGGCCTTGGTGCCGCTCCAGCCCATGTCGGTCATGCGCTGCGACGGTTCGCCGCACAGCAGACTGTTGTAGTTGAGCGGCAGGCCCTGGCAGGCGATCTGGTTGCCGGCCGCGTCGAAGCACGCTTCGGCCGTGCCGTCGACGCCGTGGCAGGTGGCGCAGTTATTGGCGAAGATATGGCCGCCGGCTTCGATGGAGCGGCCGAGTTCGGCATTGGCAAAGCGCTCCAGCCGGGCCGGCTCACGCAGCGCCGAATAGCCGAAGACCATCATCGTCAGCATGAAGGCGATGGTTCCAATGACAATCTTGATCTGCATGGGTCATCGTTCCTTGTTCATTGCGTGACGACGTGGCCCGCGGCATCTGCCGAGTGGCCACGTCGCCACGGCGGCGGCAATTAGTTAATCGCGCACGTCTTATTCAGGAACCGGCACTCCTCTTCGTAGTTGGAGAAGGCGTGGCGGAAAGACGTCCATTGGGTATCGATGAGCAACTCATTCGGGTTGCCGGGATCGACGGCCTCGTAGGTAAGGATCATCTCTTTCAGGTTCGGCTGTATCTCGATGATCTCCAGCGTTGCCACGGGATCGGGCATGGCCGAACTGGTGAAGCGGTTGCTATAGGCCTTGGCGCCGCTATCCAGCGTGGTGACGATGCACTCTTGCCACATCTCGTTGCCAACCACGGTGCAGCTTTGCTCATGCATCGCTTCTTCAAAGACGGCCAGGCCGCGTGTTAGGAACGGGTTGCCATCGATGACCTGACCGGGGATGTAGGTTCCCGGCGTCATGTGCTCGAATGGAATGCCCTTCAGACCGCCAGGTCCTTCTTCGGGCAAGAGATGGATGCTGACCTCGCGGTCGGGCGAGGAGGTCACGCGGAACTCTGGCGACCCCATCCAGTTAGAGACGAGCATGAAGGCCATGAACAACATGGCCACGGTCAGCCCCACGCGGCGGTCGGCGTAGCGACGGCTCTTGCCCACTTCGAAGTAGGGCATGACGATAAACGCCACCAGCAGCAGCGGGATGAAGCCGACGACGACTGTCTTGGGGGCCAGCTTCAACCAGCCCTGCGACCAGGAGAGATACCACGGGGCAACGACGTGCAGCGGCGTGACGACCGGGTCGGCGTGGGTTTCCAGCGGGGCGTCCCACAGCCACAGCGCCCCAGCCACCAGGAAGAGTGTGGCCAGCGCCGTCCACATCAGTTCGCTGGTCAAGATGTCGGGGATGAAGTAGGTGCGCTCGTCTTTGGGCACGCGCTTGGCCGTGTCCTCGCCGATCTGCTCGCGACCGGGGGGCAGCGAGATGCCGTAGAGGACGACCTTGTAGTAGTGGACGAAGAAGAAGATGCCGGCCAGCAGGGGCAGTAGCAGCACGTGGAGCAAGTACCAGCGCAGCAAGCCATTGGCCCCCAACGCCGGGCCTGTCTCTTATACACATCTGACGCTGCCGACGAGCGATCTAGGGTAGATCTGGGGGGGCGCCGTAACATTAACAAAAAAAAAAA
>CALLZA010000210.1 GCA_937858165.1 uncultured Ardenticatenia bacterium | reverse complement strand
CATTCGACACTCTTTTTTTTTTTTTTCCCCGCACTGCGCCCCCCGGGAGCTCCCCCAGACCCCTCTCCGGCGGCTCCGGATGTGGATAAGAGACGGGTCGGCCCGCTGCCCGACGGGCCGCGGCGCGACCTGACCCACCTGGTTGCCCTGGCCATCGACGCCGCCGGCAGCGGCGACCCCGACGACGCGCTGGGCCTGGCCGACGGCGTGCTGTGGGTCCACGTGGCCGACGTGGCCGCGCTCGTGCCGCCCGACTCGCCGGCCGACGTGGAGGCCCGCGCCCGTGCCGCCAACCTCTATCTGCCCGAAGGTACGGTGCGCATGTTGCCTGATGAGCTGACCGACCGGCTGGCGCTGGGGTTGCAAGAGATTTCGCCGGCGCTGTCGCTGGCCTTCGCCACGGGCGATGACGCGCCGGTGTTGCTGGAGATCGTGCCGAGCTGGCTGCGTGTGACGCGGACGACATATGAGGCGGCCGAAGCGTGCCTGGACGAAAGCCCCTACCGAGAACTGCTGGCCTTGGCCGACCGCGCCCGCGACTGGCGGGTGGCCAACGGGGCGGTGGAGATCGAACTGCCGGAGGTGAAGGTGCGCGTCGGCGAGGGCGGCGCGGTCAAGATCACGCCGCTGCCTGCCCTGCGCAGCCGCGACCTGGTGCGCGAAGCGATGCTCCTAGCCGGGCAGGCCATCGCCCAACTGGCGATGGAGCACGCCATTCCCATGGCCTATAGTCAGCAAGACGAGCCGCTGGAGCGCGTGTCGCCGCTCGACAGCCCGGCGGCGAACTTTGCCCAGCGCCGGGCGATGCAGCGCGGCCAGCAGCGCACCGCGCCGGGCCGCCACGCCGGGCTGGGGCTCGACGCTTACGTGCAGGCCACCAGCCCATTGCGCCGCTACGGCGACTTGCTGGCCCACCAGCAGGTGCGCGCTTATCTGCGCGGCGCGCCGGTGCTGGACGCCGGTGAGGTGACGCTGCGGCTGGGAACGGCCGATGCCGTCAGCGGCGCGGTGCGGACGGCCGAGCGGCTATCCAACGCCCACTGGACGATGGTCTACCTGCTGCAAAACCCGGCGTGGACGGGTGAGGGGGTCGTCGTGGAACAGAAGCCGGGGCGCGATGTGGTGCTCATCCCGGCCCTGGCGTGGGAGACAGAGCTTTATGGCCGCCGCTCCCGGCCGCTTAATAGCGTCGTGCGGCTGGCCATCGAGTCGGTCGATCTGCCGCAGCGGGCGGCGCGGTTTCGGGTGATCGAGTGAGCTTCGTGCGTCGCACGTTCTTATGGGGCGGGCTGCGGCAGGAAGGAGGCGCGACGCACTCGAGAAAGTGCGTCGCGCCTGGCGGGTCGAGCTAGTAAGAAAGTGCGACGCACCGATTAGCGCCGGCGGGTGCGGGCGCGCAGAGCGAAGACGGCCAGGCCGTACATTGCCACGGCCAGGATGAGGCAGGCGGCCACGCCCTGCCACAACAGCGTCGCGTCCCACCCTGTATTTAGCACCGAGCGCATCGCTTCCAGGACGTAGGTGATGGGGTTGACGCGCGCCGCTGCCTTGAGCCAGCCGCTGAGCAGTTCCAGAGGCACGAAGCTGGCCGTCAGGAAGGTCAGTGGGAAGAAGAGAAAACTGGCCGCGTTGGTCACGGCGGCGTTGCCGCTGCCCAGGGCGGCCGAGACGGTGAACCCGGCGAAGCCGCTGCCCAGCAGGATGGCCAGACCGACCACGACCAGCAGCCCGGCTACGCCCGTGGCCGACTCCAGCCCCATCAACAGAGCCACGCCGATGACCACGATGGCCTGCAAACCGAGGATGAAGCCGCCGGCCAGAATGGGGCCGAGCAGCAGCGCCGTGCGGCTGACCGGCGTCAGCAACAGCTTGTCAAAGTAGCCGCTCTCGATGTCGCGTACCAGGTTCTGTGCCGCCAGGCTGGAGCCGGAGAGGGCCGAGCTGACCAGCGACAGGGGCAAAATGAAGCCCAGATAGCTATTGCCGCTCAGACCGGGTAGAAAGCCGGCCGCTTCGCCCAGGGTGGACTCGTAGATGACCAGGAAGAAGATGCTGATGACCAGCGGTGGCAGAAGCGCCTGCGGCGTGCGGAAGATGACCGTCAGGTTGCGACGGGTGATGAGAGCGATCTGGGCCGCCAGGCCGGCGCGGCCTTCGAACTGCCCAGACGTGGCCGGGCGGGAGATGGTCAATTGTGCCATGAGGGGTTCTCCTGTGGGCTTAGCGGCGGCTTTTGGCGGCCGGCGCGGGGGCGGGGGTGGCGCTCTCGTCGCGCAGCCGTTGGCCGGTGACTTGCAGGAAGACGTCGTCGAGCGTCGGCTGGGTCAGCGTGAGCGAGATGGGATTGATGTCCGCCTCGCGCAGGCGGCTGACGACGGCCGGGATGGCCTCGGCGGCGTTCTCCATGTAGAGGCGCAGTACGTCGCGGTCGACTTGGGCGCGTGTACCGACGCCGTTCAACTCGGCCAGGGCAAACTCGGCCGTGGCCCTGTCTCTTATACACATCTGACGCTGCCGACGAGCGATCTAGTGTAGATCTCGGTGGTCGCCGTATCATTAAAAAAAAACACAAGTGAATCGTGATAGACGCAGGGTGGCAGGTAACACAGTAGCATAGTACAGTGACTGTGTAAGTACATGTGATTCTGCGCACTCTCATAAAAGGAACGATAAAGACTAGCTCGTGAAGGAGAGCGCAAGAGG
>CALLZA010000209.1 GCA_937858165.1 uncultured Ardenticatenia bacterium | reverse complement strand
GAAGTGTATATGTACATATCTAAGGTGTGGGGCTAGTGTGCATTAGGTTGTGACAGGTTCGATCTTGGAGAGTCTGGTGTGGTGTGTGTGTGTGCTGGACGGCCTAATGAAGACGTGTGTGCGCATTAGGTGATGACCGGGGTCATCAGAGGGGTGTGTGTGTTTGTGTTGTTTTTTTTTTTAAGGATGCGGCGACCGCCGAGATCTACACTAGATCGCTCGTCGGCAGCGTCAGATGTGTATAAGAGACAGGTGCGACTACGTCGTCGTCACCCTGCCCCTGACGCCGCGCACGCGCCACCTGTTCGACGAGAGCCTGTTCCAGACGATGAGACCCAATGCCTACGTCGTCAACGTCGGTCGCGGCCCGGTCATCGACGAACAGGCGCTCATCAAGGCACTGCAACGAGGCTGGATCGCCGGCGCGGGGCTGGACGTGTTCGAGAAGGAGCCGCTACCAGAGGACAGCCCGCTGTGGGGGATGCAAAACGTCATCCTGACGCCCCACGTCAGCGGCATGACGACCCAGTACGACGAGCGGGCCGTTGACCTCTTCGTCGCCAACTTGCGCCGCTATCTGGCGGGCGAGACGCTCTTCAATGTCGTCGATCGGGATGCGGGCTATTGAGCGGCCGTTGCCGCAGCGCGTTCCAGTCATTCACGGCCGGCGTCGCCCTGTTTCCGCCGGCAAACAAGTCATTTTGCTCATGTTGTAGACCTCTCTAACTATTAGCATTCCGCGTCCGGGAAGTGCCGCCCGGGCAACAAGGTGTAGCTAGCATCTGGAGAGGTGTCCATGAAGAGGTCCGTCCCCGCCGCAATATGGTTCGTGGTATTGCTCGCCGCAGCATTGATCCTGCCCACCTCCGTTCGTTCTGCTGCTCAACCAGCGCAATCGCCGCCGACGCTTATCGACCGCGCCGGCGGAGCCTACAACGGCATCGAGGTCACCCTGGCGGCCGACGCCGCACCCGCGCCCGGCGGCCTCGTCACCCTGACCCTGACGGCCCGCCCCCTGCGGGACGCGCCAAACATCTACGTAGAATGGGAGTTGCCCGACGGCGGCCAGTTGCTTGGCGGCCCGGCCAACGACGCTCTCGGCCCCGTGGCCGCAGGCCAGAGTGTGACCAACACCCGCCAGGTGCGGCTGGCGGCGGCCAACGTTTACCAGGTGAGCGCCAGGGCGTTTTACTTTCCCGACCAGGCTATCTCGCTGGCCGCGCGCGGCGTGCTGTTCTTCGACGTGCGCGACGGCCGCTCGACCGTCTCCGACCTCGACCCGCGCGCGCCGGTTTACACACCGCCGCCGGCGCGGCCCACCGTCGACAAGTCCCATCTGGCCGGCGCGTCGACGCGCGCGGCCGACGGCTGTTTTACCGTCCGCGGCACCCTGACCCGCGAGAACAGAATGCCTTTTGCCGAGGTGTTCCCTGAGCCGGGCCTGCCGGCGGGGACGCCGCCAAGGTACGTGGGCAAGTATAGCCAGCAACAAGGCTCGGCCGTGCCCGTCCACCACGTCCTGGTGGAGATGCGCGAGGAGGACGAGCTCTCCGACGACTCCTACGGCCACACCGTCACCAACCGTACCGGCAGCTTCCGCTTCAACTTCTGCGACGACGACGGCGTTTTCGACGATGAACTGGAGCTGTACTTTCGCGTCTGCGCCGAGGTGCGGGACGGCAACAGCCTGATCGCCCGCGTCGAGCAGACCGACGAGCAGGAACTGTACTGCTGGAATTCCAACATCCTGGAATCGGAAGGCGGCGACGTCGACTTCGACCTGACCGTCTACAAGCTCAACCAGATAGAGGCGAAGGTGTTTAACATCGCCGATTCGCTCTACTGGGCGTGGCGGTTCTGGAACAACAACACCGCCAACTCGCCGGCCATGGATCGCGCCGTCACCGTCTACTGGCAGGAGGCCAAGGGGGCCAAAGGCTCCTTCTACTCCGACGACCGCACGACGATGGTCATCGCCGACGACCCGTCCAGCGCCGACGAGTGGGATGATTCGGTCATCATGCACGAGTGGGGCCACTTCGCCGACCACCAGTTCAGTTGCAACCAGAACCCCGGCGGCCGACACAGCCTGCCCGGCGTCAACGCCGGGGCAAACGGCTTGCGCCTGGCCTTCGGCGAGGGGTACCCCGACTACTATCAGGCCGTCGCCCGCACGGTCATGCCCGGCTCCTCCTCTCTCAGCTTCTACGTCGATCCCGATGGGCCGACAGTCGATCTGGAGAACATGCGCAATGTGACGGCCAGCGATCGCGACGAGGGAGCCATCGCCGCCCTGCTGTGGGACTTCTTCGACACAGCCAACGACGGCCAGGACACGGTCAGCCACGGTCACGCCGCCGTCCAGCGCGTCTTCGCCGCCGCCGACTTCCGCAACAACGCCACCTGTGACATGACCTACTTCCTGCAAGTCTGGCGCAAGCTGGGGCTGCCGGCCGACGCCGCCACCGCGGCCACGGTGACGCAGAACGTCAACATCAACCTGACCGGCCTACCGGCGCTTCCGGCAACCGCGGCCGAACCGGGGACAGCGTTGCCGGCGGCCCTGGCCGCCAGCCCGCCCCAGCAATACCGCTGGTGGGATCAGGTGACGATGGTCATAGACACCAGCGCCCGCATGGCCGCTGTCCCTTATACCCATCCGACTCTCCCGCACAAGGGTCCACGGTAAAATCGGGGGGGCGG
>CALLZA010000208.1 GCA_937858165.1 uncultured Ardenticatenia bacterium | reverse complement strand
CGTTGATCGTGTACACGTTGTGATCGCTCCTCTGTCTTTATGCTACTACATTGTGTCTTTTTTTTTTTTTTTTTGTTATTGATACGGCGACCCCCGAGATCTCCACTAGATCGCTCGTCGGCGGCGTCAGATGTGGATAAGAGACAGACTCGGCCCCGGCGATAGGCACCGGGTTGTGGTAGAGCGCCGGCAGGCTCAACAGGTCGCCGCCGGAGCCATCGGAGCGCAGCGTCGTCGCCAGGACGCCGCCGGGTACGCTGGAGCCTTTCAGCACCACCGCCCCCGCGCCGTCGCCGAAGAGGACACACGTGCCCCGGTCGCTCCAATCGATGACCCGCGACATTGTCTCCGCGCCAATCACGACGGCGTTGCGCACCGCGCCGGTGGCGATGGATTGCGACGCCATCTGCAGGGCGTAGACGAAGCCGGAGCAGGCCGCGCCCAAATCGAACGCCCCGGCCCGCCTCGCGCCGAGATAGTCCTGCACCAGACAGGCCGTGGACGGGAACATATACCCCGGTGTCGAGGTGGCGACGATGATAAGCTCCACCTGCGACGGGTGCAAGTCGGCTACAGCCAGCGCGCGCGCGGCGGCCTCGAAAGCCAACGTGGCCGTCGTCTCGTGCGTCGCGGCGATGTGGCGGGCACGGATGCCGGTGCGCTGGTAGATCCACTCGTCCGTCGTGTCCACCAGGTGGGACAGCTCGTCGTTGGTCACAACCCTGTCGGGCAGATAGCGGCCCCAGCCGACAATGTGGGCGTATCGCATCATGGGTAATTGTCGTTGAGCAACAGTCTCGGTTATTAGAAACCCTGCGTTCCCCCAACAGTTGCGCCGCCGATCGTCCGGGGGCTACAATCAGATTAAGACAGAAACCACACATCACACAGATTATAGTTGCGTTGTGTGTCACTCGTGGTTCTTTGCGGTTAAGGAGCATGAATCGATCTTCATCGGGCGGGGGAGCGGCGCGACGACTGGCCGGTATCGGCTGTTTGCTGGCGTTGCTCGGCGCGGTGGCGCTGCTGGGCTGGGCGACGATGCGGGCGGCCCGGCCGTCGGCATCCGACGTCACGCCCACGGCGACGCTCGCCGCCGTCCGCCCCACCGCCGGCCCCTTGCCCACCGTTACGGCCGCCTTTCCCCCCGTGCCGGCGACTGTCGACGGCCAACCGCCGCCGGCGCGGGCCGCGCTGGACTATGACCACCTGTTTGCGACGGACGTGCCCGCGCTCGACTATCTGTCCGCAGCCCAGGAGCTGGGCGGCGAGCCTCTGGCCCGGCCGACAGCCGCCGCGCCCGCCTACGTCGTCGGCGACCGGGTGACCTTCCAGACGGCCGACGGCCCGCGCGAGGCGGAGCTGCTGTACGTCGATGAGTTGGCCGCCTACTGGGTCGAGAGTGGGTTGGTTGTCGATCGGGTGGCACTGGCCGCCGCCGCCGGCCGGTTGCGTGAGCGCTACTACCCGCTGCTGAGCGCCACCTTCGGCCAGGAGGCGCGACCGGGCATCGACGCCGACCCCCGTTTCCACGTCCTCCACATCTTCGGCCCGCCCGATGCCTTCGAACTCGGCTACTTTAGCGATGAGGATGAGTACCCCCGCGCCCTCTTTGCCGAGTCCAACGAGCGCGAGATGGTCTATCTAAATATGTCGCAACTGACCGTGGGCGAGCCGCTCTACGACGGCACGCTCATCCACGAGGTGCAGCACCTCATCCAGTGGAATCTGGATGCCAACGAGGCGACCTGGCTCAACGAAGGGCTGTCGCAAGTGGCCGAGACGCTGGTCGGGCTAGACACGGTCGTGCCGGACGCCTATCTGGAGCAGCCCTACGTGCGGCTGGACGGCTGGTCGGACGCAGAACCGAACGTTTTCGCCCACTACGCCGGCAGCTACCTTTATACCCTCTACCTCTGGGAGCAGGCCGGCGACGCGGCGCTGCGCGAACTGGCCCGCCACCCGGCCAACGGGCTGGCCGCCGTGCGCGCCGTGCTGGCCGGCTATCGCCCCGACCTGACGCTGGAACAGTTCAGCGGTGATTGGGCGGTGGCGCTCTACCTCGACGGTGCATCGGCCGACCCGCGCTACACCTTCACCCACGCCGTCGACCTTGGCTCGCCCTTCCTGTCCAACCGCGCCCGGCAGTTGCCGTTCGAGACGACGGCCGCACTCGAGCCGTTCGCTATCGACTACATCGATCTCGACCTCAGCGGCCCGGTGGTCATCGCCTTTGCCGGCGACGCGACGGCGGCGCTCATCGACGCGCCGCCGCCCGGCGGCGACGCCTTCTGGTTCGCGCCGCCGGCCAACAGCAGCCGGTTGCAACTGACAGCGGCGGTCGATCTGTCGGGGTTGAGTGTGGCGGGGCTAGAGTTTGCTGTCTGGCACGACCTGGAGGTGGGCTACGACTTTGCCTACGTGTCGGTGTCGGCCGACGACGGCCAGACGTGGACGCTGCTATCGCCGGCGCGACCGACGGCCGGGAGCTATGGCGCGGCCTGGGGCCTGTCTCTTATACACATCTCCGAGCCCACGAGACCGTACTAGATCTCGTATGCCGTCATCTGCTTGAAAAAAAAAAAACACCAATCACGAAGGCAACTCACTGTCGCCATCCTGGCGCTGCGGTCATAAACAGCGGGGAGCCAACACAATTCGACAACCCAGTCCACCCGGGAACCGACGTCCTTACATATCTCCT
>CALLZA010000207.1 GCA_937858165.1 uncultured Ardenticatenia bacterium | reverse complement strand
TGGCTCTTTCTCTGTGCGTCATTCTGCCGCCTGTGCTGCTTCTTCGTTGCTAGTTACGTATGCTCTTTTTTTTTTTTTATTTTTGTTTTTAATGATACGGCGACCACCGAGATCTACACTAGATCGCTCGTCGGCAGCGTCAGATGTGTATAAGAGACAGCCAGTCGGCCGACCGGCTGCGGCGCATCTACGAACAGATGCCGGAGCCGAAGTTCGTCGTCGCCGTCGGCGCGTGCAGCATCTCCGGCGGCGCGTTTCGCGGCTGCTACAACATTCTCGGCGGCGTCGATGAGGTCATACCCGTCGACGTCTACGTGCCCGGCTGCGCGCCACGGCCGGAGGCGATCATCAATGGCGTGGCCATTCTGCTGAAGACGTTGCAACCCGACCGCGCGGTCGAGATCGACCGGCTGCTGGCCGAAGCGGAGATCGTCCCGGTTGCCCTAAGCGAAGGCAAGGAACCCAATGATGAACCCAACCCCGAACCACTTGGCGCGCGCTGAGGCGCTGTTGGAGCCGTGGCTGGCCAGGACGGAGCGACCGACCGACAACCGTCTGGACATCTGGCTATCGCCCGAGGCGTTGCTGCCGGTGGTGGCCACGCTGGTCGCCGGCGAGTGGGGCTATCTGGCGGCCATCACCGGGCTTGACCCCGGTCCGGCCACTGGCCAATTGCACGTGCTGTACCACTTCGCCGAGGGGGCGGCCGTCGTTACCCTGCGCGTCGCCGTGCCGCGCGACGTGGCCGAACTGCCGACCATCCGCCCGCTCATCCCCCTGGCGGCGATGTATGAGCAGGAGTTGACCGAGGTACTGGGCGTGGCCGTAGTGGGCGCACCGCCGCGCGGGCGGCTGTTCCTACCCGATGACTGGCCCGACGGCGTCTATCCCCTGCGCAAAGAGTTCCAGATGGAGCAGCTGGAACGGGAGAGTGAACCCCAATGAACGCGCCCGCCACCGATCGTTTTGTCGTGCCCATTGGGCCGCAACATCCAGCGCTGAAGGAGCCGGGCCACTTCGAATTCACCGTCGAAGGCGAAATCGTCACCGACGCCACGGTGCGCCTGGGCTATGCCCATCGCGGTATCGAGAAGGGAGCCGAGGGGCGCAACTGGACGCAGGGCCTCTACCTGATGGAGCGCGTCTGCGGCATCTGCTCCCACATCCACAGCACAGCCTACGCCATCGGCGTCGAGCAGCTAGCCGAGGTCGAAGTGCCCGCCCGCGCCCAGGCCATTCGCGAGGTCATCGCCGAGCTAGAGCGCGTCCACAGCCACCTCTTGTGGGTGGGCGTGGCCGCCCACGACGCCGGCTTCGACACGCTCTTCATGTACACCTGGCGCGATCGCGAGACGGTCATGGACTTGCTGGAGACGATGAGCGGCAACCGCGTCCACTACTCAGCCAACGTCCTCGGCGGGGTGAAGTTCGATGTGACCGACGAGACGACCGCGGCCATCCTGAAGGGCGTCGACTTCCTGGAAGAGCGCACCCACCACTACCGCAAGGTCGTTAGCGAGGACGCTTTCTTCCGGCAACGCACGCGCGGCATCGGCACGATGAGCCGCGAGCAGGCGCTGCAACTGGGCGTCGTCGGCCCGACGGCGCGCGCCTCCGGCGTGGCCCGCGATGTGCGCGTCGATGCGCCCTACATCGCCTACGCCGACTTTCCGGCCGAGATCAAGCTGCTGACCAACGGCGACCTGGAAGCGCGCTTCCTCGTCCGCCTCGATGAGTTGCTCGACAGCTTCCGCCTCATCCGTGCCCTGCTGGCCGGGCTGCCCGGCGGCGAGCTGACCGCGCGACGTATGCCGCGCAAGCTGAAGCCGGGCGAGGTCATCAGCCGCGTCGAAGCGCCGCGCGGCGAGCTGTTCTACTACATCCGCAGCACTGGCGGCGAACAGCCCGACCGCGTGAAAGTACGCACGCCGACCCTGTGCAACATGGGTTCGGTGCTGACCCAGGCCATCGGTCACAACCTGGCCGACGTGCCCATGATCCTCGTCGGCATCGACCCGTGCTTCTCCTGCAACGACCGCGCCGTCACCGTCCGCCATGTCGGCCGTGCCGAAGGGCAGCCCTGGTCTTGGGCCGAACTACGGCGCTATGGCATTGACTACTATCGGAGTAGGTGATAGGGATTAGGGGCTAGGAGCTAGGGAAGAGGAACCACCGCCGCGCCCTTGCCCAGCCGACCCACTGACCTACTGACCCACTGAATACTGCTTACTGATCACAAGGCATCAAATGGCACGAGACCTCATCAACCTCCTCTTCTTCCCCGCCGGGCTGGGGCTGATTGCCGCCGGGCTGCTCTACCAGTGGGCCGACCGCAAGCTGTTGGCGCGCTTCCAGAACCGCGTCGGGCCGCGCTGGTTCCAGCCGTTCGCCGACGCGCTGAAGCTGCTGGGCAAGGAGGAGATCCACCCAGCCGGCAGCAGCCGCTTCCTGTTTGCCGCCCTGCCCATTCTGGCCCTGGCCGGGTCGCTGACGGCCGCGCTCTACGTGCCCCTGTTCGGCCTGGCGCCGGTCTTCGGCTTCCCCGGCGACCTGATCGTCACGCTCTACCTGATGAGCCTGCTGACGCTGTGCATTGGCCTGGCCGGGGCACAGACGCGCGACCGCTTCTCGCTGGCCGGGGCGTTGCGCGTGTTTACGCAGATGTTCGCCTATGAAGCGCCGTTCATCCTGGCCCTGCTCAGTCCGGCGGTGGCTCTGATGCTGGCCGGGCAGCCGAGCAGCTGGCAGATCGGCGAGCTGGCGGCCACCGCCGCCGGACAGCCGTGGTTTCTGCTGACACTGCCCATCACCTTCGTCGTCGCCCTCATCGGCCTGATGGGCAAGCTGGAACTGCCGCCGTTCGACGCACCGGAGGCGGAGACGGAGATCGTCGCCGGGGCGCTGACCGAGTACAGCGGCCGCGGCCTGGCCCTCTTCACGCTGGCCCGCGCCGTCGAACTGGTCGTCGGCCTGACGCTGGTGGCGGCGCTCTATCTGGGCGGCATCGGCAGCGGGCCGATGGCCGCCGTGGCCTTCACGGCCAAGACGATCGGCCTGTTGCTGGTCGTCGTTGTGCTGCAAACGTTGCTGGCCCGTCTGCGCATCGATCAGACGGTCAATTTGTGGTGGCGGCTGGGGTCGGTGCTGGTGCTGGCCCAATGGCTGCTGCTGCTACTCTTTCGGGGGCTACGATGAGAATCGCCCTGTTCTCCGATCTGGCCCGGTCGGCCTTTCGCCGGCCGGTCACCGAACGCTATCCATTTGAGAAGCGGCCCGCGCCGCTGAGCTATCGCGGCAAACTCCACTGGGATCCGGAGAGCTGCACCGGCTGTATGCTGTGTGTTAAGGACTGCCCAGCCGAGGCGATCGACTTCTTCACCCTCGACAAGGCCAATAAGCGCTTCGTCTTTCGCTACCACGCCGACCGCTGCACCTACTGCGGCCAGTGCGCCTATAGCTGTCGCTTCGACTGCATCGATCTGGCCGACGAGGAGTGGGAACTGGCCGCCGGTGACCGCGCCGCCTTTGTGGTTACTTACGGCCGCGATGAGGACATAGCCCGCGTTGACCTGGAAACGATCCCTGCGGCGGCTGCTTAGCCCCCGGGCCGACGGACAGTTGCCGCGCGTAGCCGTCGTCGGCGTGGGCCAACGGCTGCGGGGCGACGACGGCGCGGGGCCGGCCGTGGCCCGGCGGCTGGCGGCGTTGGCCGGCGCGTCGCTGCAAGTCGTCGATGCCGGACACGCGCCGGAGAACTGCCTCGGCCCCATCGTGCGCTTTGGCCCCGACGCCATTCTCTTCGTCGACGCTGCCTGTGGTGGGCTTGCGCCGGGCGAACTCACCTGGCTGCGGCCAGACGAGGCCGACACTGTCTCTTATACACATCTCCGAGCCCACGAGACCGTACTAGATCTCGTATGCCGTCTTCTGCTTGAAAAAAAAAAGTGCTAAGGCTAAAGCTAGTAAAAGACTTCTTGAAGGTACGTTGCAAGCGGGAACTTCTTCCGTTTCTGATATGTAGCATGTTTTGGTTAGCTTTGGCACCAAGTTAGACACTGCTAAAGGCAGTCATACTCGTTAGAAAGTTGCAGATTGATGTCCGTATCTTCAC
>CALLZA010000206.1 GCA_937858165.1 uncultured Ardenticatenia bacterium | reverse complement strand
TCCGCTTCGTGCATTGCAGCTAGCTTTTCTTTCTGTTTCTTGTTGAGAGTTGGCGTCTTGGCTGTGTGCTTTCTCCAGTGCGCCTGATCTGTTCACCTTTTTGTGTTTTTTTTTTTTGTGTTTTGTTTTTTTTTTGTTGTTTTTTTTTAAGGATACGGCGACCACCGAGATCTACACTAGATCGCTCGTCGGCAGCGTCAGATGTGTATAAGAGACAGCCGCTGAGGGCCACCCAGCGGAACGGCCCCTTGCCCTCGCAGAACAGCGGCCGGACGTAGGCGGGCACGAAGCCGGGGTAGCTGAAGGCGTCGCTCACGCCGGCGTCGAACGCCCGCTGGCGCAGGTTGTTGCCGTAGTCGAAGACGATGGAACCGCGTCGCTGGAACTCGACCATCGCCGCGCACTGGCGGGCCATCGAGGCCAATGACAGGCGTTGGAACTCGGCCGCGTCGCTCTCGCGCAAGGCCCGCCCGGCTTCGAAGCTGAGGTCGTCGGGGAAGTAGGCCAGCAGGTCGTGGGCCGAGGTCTGGTCGGTCACCAGGTCGGGCACGAGGCCGCGGGCCAGCAGGTCGGGGAAGACGGTGGCGGCGTTGGCGATGAGACCGATGGAGCGCGCCTGCCCGGTCTGGACGTAGTGCTCCACGCGGCGCAGGGCGTCCTCCAGGTCTTCGCTGACCTCGTCGATGTAGCGGTGATCGAGCCGCCGCCGGGCGCGCCATTCGTCCACCTCAACCACCAGGGCCACGCCGTCGTTCATCGTCACGGCCAGCGGTTGCGCCCCGCCCATCTCGCCCAGCCCGGCGGTCAGCACCCACTTGCCGCGCAGCGACGGCCAGCCCGCCTGCCGCGCCGCCTCGGCAAACGTCTCGAACGTGCCTTGCAGAATGCCCTGCGTGCCGATGTAGATCCAACTGCCGGCGGTCATCTGGCCGTACATGATCAGCCCCTCGGCCTCCCAGCGGTCGAAGTTGGCCTGGGTGGCCCAGTGGGGGACGATGTTGCTGTTGGCGATGAGGACGCGCGGCGCATCGGCGTGGGTACGGAAGACGGCCACTGGCTTGCCGCTCTGGACGAGCAGCGTCTCGTCGTCTTCCAGCTCGGTCAAGCTGCGCAGGATAGCGTCGAACGCCTCCCAGTTGCGTGCCGCCCGGCCGCGGCCGCCGTAGACGATGAGGTGCTCCGGGTCGTAGGCGACTTCCGGGTCGAGGTTGTTCTGGAGCATGCGGTAGGCGGCTTCCTGCAGCCAGCCTTTGCAGTGGAGTTTGGTGCCTCGTGGGGCGCGGATGGTGCGGGTCATGCTTCGTTCTCCTCAAACTCGCGGATGATGCGCCGGAGTTCAGTCACGGAGATGTCCGACTGTTCCGATTTCGAGTAAAGTGTTATGAGGATAATACTGTGCGAGGTCTGAAGGTAATAGATCAAACGATAGCCGCCGCTCTTGCCCCGTTGCGCATCGCGGTTGCGAATTCGGATTTTGTAGAGGGCGAAGCCCGTGCGTGGAATCTGGTCGCCGATAAATGTCCCAGACTGTAACTTCTCCAGGATCGGCTCCAAGTGGTAGCGCTTGCTCAACGCGCGTAGATTGCGCTTGAATTCGGGCGTGAATCGGATTTCTACAGGAGGGGTTGTCGGCTCACTCGGCATCGATATCCTGCCAAAGCTCAGACAAAGGAAGGGTTTCACCGCTCATGGCTTCGCGCCAGCCCTGTTCAAAGGACTCAGCAGCGGGCCGAAGTGCTACACTCTGACGATAGAGCCGAACGATGGCCAGCAGCACCGGGAGGTATTCTCCTGGTGTTGCTTCAATCTCGGCTTGTAGCTGTTCCTTATAGGTTAGATCGAATTCAACCGTCATGGCGTGTTCACCTATGAACTTTGAAGGCATTATAGCAGACCGACAGGCATAGAGGCGATATTGGCTTATGGGCTAAGCCATATCTGGTCTCAGGAGGGACTTCAATCAGCACCGCATTGCGCGCTGAAGTACGCGGTGGAAGGGACGACGCTCGCGCCCGTCGGCGGGATGCTCGAACCGGGCGAAGCGCCAATCGACGCCGCCCGGCGCGAGCTGCGCGAGGAGATGGGCTATGAGGCCGGCGAGTGGGTCAACCTGGGCAGCTACGTGCTGGATCCCAACCGAGGTGTGGGCACGATGCACCTGTTCCTGGCGCTGAATGCGCGGCGGGTGGCCGAGCCGGATAGTGACGACCTGGAAGACCAGGAGTTGCTCCTGCTGAGCCGGGCGGAAATAGAACGCGCCCTCCGGGAGGGCGCGTTCAAGGTGGTGGCCTGGTCGGCTGTGGTGGCGATGGCGCTGAACGACATCGACCAGCCGTGGGGCGCAATCCACGGCTAACCCGTTACGCCATCCCCAATTGCCGCATCAGTGTTCCCGTGTCCCAATAGGCGCGCAATGTCTTGATCTTGTCGTCGCGATTGATGAAGACCTCGGCGAACTGGAGTTCCGGCGTCTTCCCCGTTGGCGGAATCGTCCCCGCCGGGGTGTTGAGCGGGCCGGTGTGGGTGCCGCCGCCGGTGTGCTCGGTCACCACCACGTCCCCCTCGGCCATGATCGAATCCAGCCGGATGTGCGCGTCGGGCATCGAGACGGCCCAGTTCTGCAGCCACTCGCCCCAGCCCTGTCGGCCGTGCCACGACATGCCCAACGCCACGTCCACGAGTTCAAAATCATCGGTTACAAGACTGAGCAGCGTGGGCACGTCCCCGGTGTTGAATCCATCATACACCGCCCGCACCGTCGCTAGAGCCTGTTGATTTGCCATGAGATTCTCCCTGCTGTAGTTGGTCTGATGTGTGGTCACGTCACAATGACCTGAAGAACAGTATAAGCATCGGGCGACAGGGCAACAGGGCAAAACCTGCTCATTCCTTGCTCAATCCACACCCGCTAACGGCCGCGCAGTCGCGTCTCCTTATTGACAAACAGATAGTAAATCGCCAGCAACCCGCTATAGATGACAACGACCAGGTAGATGATTAGCGCCGCGCGAAACTCCGGGTCGATGGTCGGCAGGCGGCTCAGCAGCGGCCCGATGAGCACCAGGTCATAGGCCAGGAAGCCGGCCAGTTGCCCGCCGGCGTTGGCCCAACTGGGCCGCAGCAGGCCGTAGACGAAGTAGGCGGCCGCGCCGAGGAACATGCTCCCGGCGATGACTGACAACTCCGGTGTCAGCGGCCAGGGCAGCGTCGGGATGCGCAGGAACAGGCGCACGCTGACCAAGAGCAGGGCCAGCACGAAGGCGACGAACGACCCGCGTACCAGCGGCGGCATGGGCAACGAGGTGTCCAGCGGTTGGCGGCGCGCCCACGCGAACAGCCATGTGCCGAACACCGCGCCCAGCGCCAGCAGGACGCCATAGATCAGCAGGTCGCTTTGCCCGCGCCCCGCCAGCACAAAGAAGAGGGCCGACAGGGGGGTCAGGATGATCAGGTAGTCGAGGCCGACGCCGGCCAGCGCGCCGTCGCGGTCGGTAGCGATGGGCCATAGGGTGGACACGGCCGCCGCGGCGAAGAAGGCCGCCAGCAGGATGTAGGTCAGCGGCGTCGTTCCCGCCAACGGCCACAGGCTGATAGCCGGCGGCCACTGGACGAAGAACGCGGCCGCGAACAGGAGTTGGGCGACAGAAATCAGGCTTAGCAGGATCCGCAACCTTCGCGACATCTTCCACTCCTGGCGTGCCATTTCTTAATGGCCCTGCTCTATCTCCGCCCGCTTCCGGGCGACGAACGCCTCCCAGACGGGGTAGTCGCTGCCGGCCCAGATGCGGTCGCGCAGGGCGTCGGCCTGAGCCGCGCTGAGGCCGAGGTGCTTCTGGGCGTAGAGGCTGTAGAAGGCAGTCACGCGGAAGTTGGCGGCGCAGTGGATGAGCGTCTTGCCGCCCGCGGTCTCGTCCATCGCTCTGTCTCTTATACACATCTGACGCTGCCGACGAGCGATCTAGTGTAGATCTCGGTGGTCGCCGTATCATTAAAAAAAAAAACACGAACACAACCAACAGCAGACATGCCACTCAAAAAAGAACACCCAACATCAGCTAACCACCTACATCAACCACGCACATCATGTACACCGAACGACCGACAGTACGCACGAGCCA
>CALLZA010000205.1 GCA_937858165.1 uncultured Ardenticatenia bacterium | reverse complement strand
CCCCAGGAGATCGCTC
This sequence comes from uncultured Ardenticatenia bacterium, assembly GCA_937858165.1. Lineage (GTDB taxonomy): Bacteria > Chloroflexota > Anaerolineae > Promineifilales > Promineifilaceae > Promineifilum. The sequence goes on along the minus strand of CALLZA010000205.1, from coordinate 4,102 downwards.
TCTACGACGCCCTGAGCGCCCGGCAAAACCTGGAGTTCTGGGGTCGCCTCTATGACATGCGCGGCAAGGAGCTGGCGCGGCGCATTGACGAAGTGCTGGCCCAGGTCGGCCTGGCCGACCGGGCCAAGGACAAGGTCAAGACCTTCTCCGGCGGCATGAAGCGGCGCATCAACATCGCCGCCGGGCTGCTCCACAAGCCGCAACTGCTGTTCATGGACGAGCCGACGGTGGGCATTGACCCGCAGAGCCGCCGGCGCATTCTCGACATGGTGCGTGAGCTGCGCGACGGCGGTATGACCGTCCTCTACACCACTCACTACATGGAGGAGGCCGAGGAGCTGTCCGACCGCGTCGGCATCATCGACCAGGGGCGACTCATTGCCGTGGGCACGCAGGCCGAACTGACCCGCGTCGTCGGTCAGCAGGAGACGCTGCGGCTGCACCTGGCCGAAGAGGCGAGCGCGGCGCTGGTCGGGGCCAACGGGACCGCCGGCACCCCCGCCGGCGTCGTCTCCGCCGATGGCTCGGTCGAGCTGTTTGCCGGGCTGCCCGGCGTCCTCCGCGCCTCGGCCGTCGATCACCAGATTGTGGTCAATGTGGTCGACGCCGGCGCGGCGCTGCCCGCCGTCGTCGGCCGCGCCAACAGCGGCGGCCTGCACGTCCGCTCCATCGACATCGAACAGCCGAACCTCGAAGCCGTCTTCCTTCACCTGACCGGCCGCGGCCTGCGCGATTGACCGCCGACGACCGACCACTGACCGCCGCTGGATGTGGATTTGGCGGGGGTCAGCCGTCGGCGGTCGGTCGTCATTAGAGGAACACCATGAACAAGATACTCACCATCATGTGGAAAGATGTCAACGTCCTCTTCCGCGACTGGGCGACGGTGGCGCTCATCATCGCCGGGCCGCTGGTGCTGGCCCTTGGCCTGGGACTGGTCACCGGCGGCTTTGGCCCGGCCGATGCGCCGACCATCGGCCGTATCTCCGTCCTCGTCGTTGATCAGGACGGCGGCCAGTTCGCCTCGGCCCTGACCGACCTGTTCAGCGCCGACGAACTGAGCGACCTTGTGGCCCCGGAGTTGGTGATCGATGCCGACGCCGCCCGCGCCCGCGTGGCCGACGGCGAGGCCGCGGCGGCCGTCATCATCCCGCCCGGCTTCAGCGCCAGCTTCGTGCCCGACATGGCCACCGGCGTGCTGCCCGCGGCCGTGGCCGTGGCGGTCGTCGGCGACCCAGGCGCGCCCATCGGCGCGGCCGTCGTGCGCGGCATCGTCGAGGAGTTCACCGCCCGCGTCGACACGGGCGTGGCCGGCGTCCGCCTGGGCCTGACCGCGCTGGCGACGAGCGGCGCGGTGCCGCCGTCGGAGTTGGCGGCTATCGGCCAACAGATGGGCGAGCAGATGAGTGGCGACATGACCGCCGCCGCCGCCATCATCCGCGTCAACCGCGTCAGCGCCGCGACCGGCACGGGCGACGGTTTCAACCCCCTGGCCTACTTCGCCCCGGCCATGGCGCTACTGTTCCTGATGTACGCCGTGACCCTGGGCGCGCGGACGCTGCTGGCCGAACGGCGCGAAGGCACGCTGGCCCGCGTACTGGCCGCGCCGGTGACTTCCGGGCAAGTGCTCGGCGGCAAGGTCGGCGGCATCTTTCTGGGCGGCTTTCTGCAACTGGGCGCGCTCATCCTCCTGACGTCGCTACTTTTCCAGTTGAACTGGGGCAACCCGCTGAGCGTCCTGCTGCTGATCGTTGCCGCGGCGCTGGCGGCCACCGGCTGGGGGCTGCTCATCGCCGCGGCCGCGGCCAACGCCGGGCAGGTCAGCAGCCTGGGCATGGCCCTGACGCTGCTCTTCGGCATCCTGGGCGGCAGCTTCGTGCCGCTCAACGACGCCTGGCCCGCCCTCGACCTGCTCAGCCGCATCACGCCCAACCGCTGGGCGCTCGATGGCTTCATCGCCCTGGCCGCGGGCGAACCGGCGGCGGCCGTCTTTGTACCCATCGCCGCCCTGCTGGTTATGGCCGCCGTCCTGTTCGCTGTTGCGGCGCTGATCTTTCGGCGGCGGCAGGGAGCTTTGCTGACGGCGTAGCATGGGTAAGCGCAGAGGAGCGGGGGAGCAGGGGGGCAGGGGTGATAAGAAACCGCCCCACGACGATCTCTTCACTCCTGCTCCCCCGCCCCCCTGCGCTCAAATAGACACGAACAATTAGACAAAACACCATGTTCAACAAACTCACCGCCATCATCCGCAAAGACACGACCCTGCGCTTCGAGGGTCGCGCCGAACTGCTGTTCTTTCTGGTGCTGCCGCTCGTCTTCACCTTCCTCATCGGTGGGGGGCTGCCGGCGGCCGGGGGCGGCAACGACAACCGCCTGCTCGTGCCCGTGGCCGACGAGGACAGCAGCGAGCGCTCGGCCGCTCTGCTGGCCGCGCTGGCCGCCGGCGACGCCATCCGCCCCGAGGCGATGAGCCGGGCCGAGGCCGAGGCGCTGCTGGCCGACGAGGATGCCGGCGCGGCGCTGATCATCCCTGCCGGCTTCGGCGCGGCGCTGTCGGCCGAGGGGCTGGCCGCCGGCCAACCGGCCGAGGTGACGCTGCTCGTCGCCCCGACCAGCAACGCCGGCCCGGCCGTCGAGTCCGAACTGAACCGCGCCGTCAACGCCGAGGCCCGGCCGCTGCTGGTGGCCCGCGCCGCCACACAGGGCGTCGCCACGGCCCGCCCCTTCGCCGACGAGACGGCCCGCGCCGCCTTCTTCGGTGACGCCCTGGCCGCGGCCGAAGCCGAAGCCGCCCCGCCCGCGCGCGTCGCCTTCACCATCGCCGCCGCTGACTCCGGCGGCTATGACCAGCGGGCGCAAGCCTCGGCCGGGCAGCTCATCACCTGGGTCTTCATCCCCCTTCTTGGCGCGTCCGGCCTGTTCGCCTATGAGCGCCTGCTGGGCACGCTGCGGCGGCTGATGACGACGCCGACGCGCAAGTCTACTTTCTTGCTGGGGGCCATTGGCGGCCAGTATCTCGTCGCTCTGGCGCAGATGGTTTTGCTTGTGGTGTTCGGCGTGCTGGTCATGCGCGTGCCCTGGGGGCGCGATCCGCTGGCGCTGATGGTCGTCCTGGTCACGTTCGGCCTGGCCGGCGTGGCCCTGGGCACGGCTCTGGGAACGTTCGTCAAGACGGAGGGGCAATCGTCGAACCTGAGCATCATGCTGGGCATGGCGATGGCCCTGCTGGGCGGCTGCTGGTGGCCGATGGATCTGTTCCCGGCCGGGTTGCAGCAGGTGGTCAAGGTGCTGCCGACGACCTGGGCCATGAGCGCCATGACCGACATCACCATGCGCGGCCACGGGCTGGTCGATATCCTGCCCGAAGCCGCGGTGCTGCTGGGCTTCGCGGTGGTCTTCTTCGTCGTCGGCTTGTGGCGCTTCCGGTACGAGTAAGCTCGGGAAGGAAGAGCGCACGCGAAGAGCGTGAAGGAAGCCAAGAGCGCAAGGAGCAAGATTCTTCTTGGCGCTCTTTTCTCTTTGTCTAGAATTTACCTTTTAGAGTGTAACCCAGCTTACTCCACGCCCTTGTGGCCGATGTTATACTGCCGACCGTCAACAGCACTGGTTAAGGGAGCCATGTGCGCGCCGGGGCGCTCGCCCCGGCGAAAGGAGACGTTGCTTCGAATCGATTCGTTTACCCGTTGTACTCTCACGTCTGGTCGCCTGAGTCAGGGTGGCTGACGGCGAGCGCCTTGAAATTCGGCAGCGTTTGGGCAACAAATCAATAGGGTGTTTAAGAGAGGTCGAAGATGTTTAACGATCTGAAGAAGGGCGTCAGTGTCACGGTGGCCATCATCCTGCTCGTGTTGGGGTTGTCACTCTCGGTCATGGCTCAGGGGTCGGACCAGGTCGAACGCCTGCCGGTCGGCCAGGTGACTGTCTCCGGCGCGGTGACGGGTATCTCGTTCTCGGCGGCGGAGCAGGCCGCCGCGTTGGGCTACTGGTCGAAAGAGCGCCTGGCCGCCGCCGGGCCGCTGGTCGTCGCCAGCCAGACGGGCGACGCGACGCCGGTGGCCGACGCGCCGGCCGCGCTGGGGCCGCCCTGCCTCTTATACACATC
>CALLZA010000204.1 GCA_937858165.1 uncultured Ardenticatenia bacterium | reverse complement strand
TTCTCTTCCCTCTCGATTGCACTCATGTTTTTTACGTGCTCTTTGCTAGCTTGATTTATACAGCCGCTACGCCACATATGTCATCTAGTTTTTTTTTTTAATGATACGGCTACCTCCGAGATCTACACTAGATCGCTCGTCGGCAGCGTCAGATGTGTATAAGAGACAGCCACCAGGCCGCGCCCGAAGTCGCTGACCAGCAAGTCGGGGGCATACAAGACGTGCTCGACCACCGCCCGCCCGGCCTCGGCCGCGGCCAGCGCCTCACCCACGTGGAAGATGCCCTCGGCCAGGCACAGACCGGTGGCGTCGCGCTCCTTGCGCCGTGTCAGGGCGCGGGCCTGCTTGATGCGTGGGTTGCCGGGGCTGGTGATGGGCGTGGCGGACATTGCTAGGCAGAAGAGATCAGCGCCAAGACGCAAAGAAAGAAGTTTCTTTACTTTGCGTCCTGGCGTTCTTTGCGTCAGCAATCTTACAGTTGGAAGCCGCCCCGGTAGGGCACGACCTTGAAGCGCAAATCGGAGACGTACTTCTCCAGCTCGTTGTTGAGGTCAAGCCACAGGTCGCTGTCGAGCAGGCGGTCCATCGTCTGGCGATCGCCGCACACGAAGCCGATCAGTCGGTTCGGGGCCGTGCCATAAGCCGTATGCCACGCCTCGCTCATCTGCAAGCCCATCGACTGCAACGCGGGCACGTACTGCCCCATGATGAACTGGTAGTAGTCCTGCAACGTATCTTGATTGACGTCATACTCCATCAGGAGCTTCATGCCGTTCTCGTCCATGGGGTGACCTCTTGACCTTAATTCTAACCGCTGCCGGAGACAATGCCAGAGGCCGGTAGCCGATTCTAATCCAGCATCAGGCCGGGAGCGGTGGACAATCCAGGCCACTGTAAACAGGAGCTCACGCTAAGGACGCCAGGAGGGGCCTTGGCGTAAGCTCTTGCTCGCTGTTTACGCCCCTGCCTTTCTTGTTGTACAATGAGTTAGACTCCGAACGGGGCGACCTGCTCCGCGCGGCAAAGGAGATGATCTATGCACGGTTGCAGAAGTTCGCTCTATTGCATCCTCCCACCCTATATGTTGCGCAACATTGTCGAGAACGGCAGCCCCGACCAGCGCCAGCAAGCGTTGCGCAACATCGTCTCGGCCGAGGCGGTGCGCGTCCAGCGCGAAGTCATTTCAAAGGAAGGCCCGCCGGAAGGGCTACTGGAGGACGTCGGGGGGATGAATCGCATCGTCTATAGCGCGCAGAACGCCGGCAACCTGCCCGGCGTCCAGGTGCGCGCGGAGGGCGGGCCGGCCACCGGCGACGCGGCCGCCGACGAGGCGTATGACGGCGCGGGTGCGACCTACACCCTTTACAAGGATGTCTACAACCGCGACTCCATCGACGGCAACGGCGCGCGACTCGATTCGACCGTCCACTACCGCGTCGGCTACGACAACGCCTTCTGGAACGGTCAGCAGATGGTCTATGGCGACGGCGACGAGGACTTGGCCGTAGCCGAGCGCCTCTTCAACCGCTTCACCATTGCCATCGACGTCATCGGCCACGAGTTGACCCACGCGGTCACGCAGTTCACGGCCAACCTGGTCTATCAGGGGCAATCGGGCGCGCTGAACGAGTCGATGTCGGACGTGTTCGGCTCGCTGGTGAAACAGCGTAATTTGGGCCAGACGGCGGCCGAGGCCGACTGGATCATTGGCGAAGGGCTGTTCACCAGCCGGGTCAACGGCAACGGCATCCGCAACATGAAGCAGCCGGGCACGGCCTACAACGACCCGGTCTTGGGCAAAGATCCCCAGCCGGGCCACATGCGCGACTACGTCCAGACCCAGTCGGACAACGGCGGCGTCCACATCAACTCCGGCATTCCCAATCGGGCGTTCTACGTCACGGCGTTCAACATCGGCGGCTACGCCTGGGAGAAGGCGGGGCAGATCTGGTACGTGACGCTCCAGAGCAAACTGAGCCAGTCGGCCACCTTTGTCACGGCCGCGGCCAAAACCTACGAGGCCGCCCGCGACCTGTATGGCCAGGGCAGCCTGGAGCAACAGGCAGTGAAGGCCGGCTGGGCCGAAGTGGGCATCGACGTGGAGCAGACTACGCCGCCGGACCCCGGTTCACGCCCCGGCTGCGCGACGACACTGACGAGTCTGGTGCGGTCGCTATTTGGGCCGCGAAGTTAGTCAAGGGGAGCCGCCGCGTTCGCGGAAGGATGGTCCGTCATGAAGATCCATTTCGAACGTAGTGGAGGGTTTTTGGGGCGCGAGCTTTCGACCAGCGTTGACACCAACGATTTGCCGCCCGAGAAGGCGCTGCGGTTGTTGGAAGTGCTGGAGGACGCCGACTTCTTTACCCTGCCGGAGACGCCGGCCCACGGCCCGGAGAGCCTGCCGGCCACCGACCACCTGTGCTACCGTGTCACTGTCGAGGTCGCCGGTGTCCAGCACACGGTCGAAACGTCGGACGTCGGTACGCCGCCGCGGCTGGAGCCGCTCATCGACGAGTTGTCGCGCTGGGCGCGGCAGTCGGAGCGGGCGAGCGACGGGCCGGGCGGGGACTTTTAGGGGAGTTCGTAGTGGAGCGCCTTAGCGCGGTGCTTGTCAGAGACCGCGCTAAGGGGCTTGACTACGAACCTGCTTAGGCGAACGCCGGCTCCGGGGCGCGCACCGGCTGGCGTTGCCGGCCGCGGCTGGGCGCGCTCTCCGTGGGGCGTTCCGCCCGCGGGTTTTTGGCTGCCTCTTCCAGCGGGACGATCCGCTCGCGGGCGACCCCTTCAGCCGCCAGCGCCTCGTGCCACGCCTCGCGCTGCCGTGGGTCGAACTCTCCCCCCACCACGGTGTAGACCAGTTCGGAGCGCCGCAGCGCCGCCGCCGTCACCTCGTCCGGCCGGACGTTCAGGTGGAGCACCACGTAGTAGCCCGCCGTGGTCAGCACGTCGAGCATGTCGGCCAGCCGCCGCGCGTCCGGCGCATCGTGGCCCAGGGCCGACGGCGTGAACGGCGCGGGGATGACTTCCAGCCCGAAGTGAACGCGCTGGGCGACGCGGCCGATGGCTTCCCGTGTCACCGGCTCGCCCGTGTCCTGCAACAGCATGCGCACGTTGGGGCCGCCCGCCAGTTGCAGCCGCGCGCCGATGGCCCCCGCCGGCAACTCCAGATCGATCAGCATCACCGGGCAGCCGCCGCGCAGGGCGTCGCTCTCGGCCAGGCGGACCGCCGCCGCGGCCGAGCCGGCCGCGCGGTCGGCGCCGATGACCGACACCACCCGCCCGGCGGCAACGGGGCGCACCGCCGGCGCGTTGCCCAGCAGTGCCTGAAGGTACGCCGGCAACTCGTCAACCTGGAACGGCTTGGCCAAAAAGTCAGCCCCGCCCAGGTGAAACGCCCGCCGCCGAAAATCGCCGCTGCACGAGGCGGACAGGAAGACGACCGGCACGGCCGCCGTGCGCGGATCGGCCTTCAGCCGGCGGCAGACCTCGAAGCCGTCCAGGCCGGGCATGACCACGTCGAGCACAATGGCGTCAAACGCGGCCTCGGCCACCACGGTTAGCGCCGTCGCGCCGTCGGCGGCGGACGTCACGTCGAACCCGGCGCGGGTCAACTGCTTGCTCAACAGAAAGCGCAGCGGCGCTTCATCGTCTACGATCAGGATACGTTTGGCGTTTTGAGTCATCATCACGTTTGTGGCGGCCCAGGGCAGAAGGCCGTCTGAAGTCGTCTGATCAGCATCATAGTCCGTCCCGGTTACGACCGAGCTTAAGTAGCGTGATTCTCCAGAATCGCGCTACAGAGCGTTTTCTGCTATCGTTGAGAGCCATGAGCCGGAGCATCGAGTTCAGCATCAACGCCAACGGCATCGCCCTCCTGCGCGTCAACCGCCCGGCGGCACGCAACGCCCTGACCTGGGGCGCGCAGGAGGAATTTGCCCACGCTGTGGCAGCGGCGCGCTCCGCCGCCACGCGCGTGCTCATCGTCACCGGCGCGGGGCAGGCGTTTGTCTCCGGCGGCGACCTGAAGGAACTGGCCGGTCACCCCGAGGCAGCGGCCGGCGAACGGCTGAACCGGGTCATGAGCGATGCCCTTGACGGCCTCATTGCCCTGCCCTGCCCGGTCATCGCCGCGGTCAACGGCGACGCCATTGGCGGCGGCTGCGAGATTCTGACCGCCTGTGACCTGCGGCTGGCCGCGCCGCAGGCCCGCTTCGCCTTTCGCCAGGTTCACAACGGTCTGACCACCGGCTGGGGCGGGGCCGGGCGGCTGGTGGCCCTCATCGGCCAGAGCCGGGCGATGGAGCTGCTGCTGACCGGTCGCACCCTTGACGCCGCCGAGGCCCAGGCGCTGGGCCTCGTTCACCGCCTCGCGCCACCGGACGAGGACGTGGTCACGGCGGCCTACGCTTGGGCCGACGAACTCCTTTGCCTGCCGCGCCGCGCTTTGGTCGCGCTCAAGATGCTCGTCCATGCCGCCGCCCACCTGCCCCCGGCCGACACCGACCGGCTGGAGGCGCAACTGTTTATCAACCTGTGGCCCTCAGCCGATCATCTGGAGGCGATGGCCGCGTTTGCCGAGAAGCGCCCGCCCGTCTTCAATCGGGAGGGGTATTAACGGTTCGTAGTAAAGCGCTCTACTACGGACGCCTTCATCCATTTATGAACACTCCTTACGACACTATCGCCCGCTTCTATGACCTGAGCCATCAGGCGCTCGTCGATGATATCCCCTTCCTGTTGGAACAGGCGGCCGAGATCGGCGGCCCGGCACTGGAGTTGGGCTGCGGCAGCGGGCGGTTGCTCGTGCCGTTGGCCCGCGCGGGCACGACCGTCACCGGCATCGATAATTCGCCGGAGATGCTGGCCCGGGCGGCGATGCGCCTGGCGGGCGAGGCGGCCGAGGTGCGCGACCGCGTTCATCTTGTAGAGGGGGATGTGCGCGCGCCGACTCTGCCGCCCGGCGAACCGTTTGGTCTGGCCTACTTTGGCTACAATACGTTCATGCACCTGGACGAGACAGCAGCGGCGGCGGCGTTGCGGCAGCTACGGCCATTGCTGCGGCCCGGCGCGCGCCTGCTCATCGACGTGGATCACCCGTTGGCCCTGTCGGCAGCCGGCAATGAGCCCGACTTCGAGCTGGAAGAGGAGTTGCGCGACGAGGCCATGGGCGAGACGATCCGCCAGTACGCGGCCTACGAGTCCGTACCCGGCGAACAGGCGGTGGATGTCACCTGGATTTACGAAACGGGCCGGGCGGACGCCGAAGCGCGCACGCAGGTCACGATGCGCTACCACTACCTCTACCCTCACCAGTACGACCTGCTCTTTGGCCTGACCGGCTTTCGCCTCCTCGGCTTTCTGGGCGACTACGACGGCTCGCGCTTTGACGAGGATAGCGAGCGGCTGATTGTTGTGGGTGAGGCGGAAGGGTAATTCCCCCTCGCCATCACCACTAACTCCTCTTTACCTTGCCGCCAGGGCACAGAGTCGGGCGGTCGCTCGCGGCGCAGCAGGGACAGGCCACGGTCGGCCAGAAGGGCGATAACGTCATCGGGCTGGACGGCGAAGGGCGGGCCGCTAGAGTGCGTCCCGATGGGCCACAGCAGGCCGATAAACGCACCCCCTGGCCGCAACAGCGCGGCCACTACGTCGGCAAAAGCCGCCCGCTGCGCCGGATCAATGGCGGCGATGAAGACGTATTCCAGCACGTAGTCGAACACGCCGTTGAGCCTTGGGGGCAGGTCGAACCAGTCGGCCTGGAGGATGACGAGCGGCTCGGCTGGGTCTTGCCGGGCGTGCATGGCCCGTGCCGCCGTGGGGGCGAAGTCCACGGCCGTCACCTGGAAACCGTGGCGGGCGAACAGCCGCCCGTCGTCACCCAACCCCGCGCCGGGGATGATCATTCGCCCCGGCGCGAACTCGCCACTTTCGGCCAGCCGCCGGAATACCGGCGTCGCCCCGCCTAACTCCCACCGCCGCGGCCCGGCGCGGTAGTTGGCTTCCCAGAATTCTGGCGTGTTGTGCTCGCTGGACATGGGTCAAATAATAGTTGAGATGTACCTGCCCATCCCAATTATGAGCTATGGTGAGCTTACCTGAAACGTTGACCGAGTAACCAGCCGATTAGTACTCCGCCAACCGCAATGAAGGCGAGCATTATAAAACCCCGAGGCATAGTGGTTGGTGCAGTGCTGTCGGATTCACGCTGTAGAGAGGTAAATGGAACTATACGTTCTTGGGCGGAACTATTTGGCGTCAGGTAGGAGGCAAGCCAATCTTCCTCCTTGTAAATCCCAGCAGATAAAATAGCCTCACCCATTGAGTCCATCCACCCGATGTCAAAGTAGTGGCGAAGTGGCACCCCATAGAACCGTGCCATTTCTTCTAATTGTGTCAGGTCGTATCCTCGACTCTGAGCAATCTCCTCATCACCCCGAAGATGTAAGCAACCATCATATCGGGAACCATCAGGCAGTGTTGCACCGAGAAGGGCAGAGGCTTGACGCAGTTGCGCGAGCGTCAGTTCACGAACGCCGGATAAATTGGCACCGATCAAGGTTGCATTCGCCAGATTGGCATCACGCATGTAGGCTCGTTGAAGATTAGCATCTCTCAACCACGCACCACTAAGGTCCACTTCACGGAGAAACGCGCCTTCAAGGTTTGCTGCCAAGAGATAAGCGTCTCGCAACGATCCATCGTCAGCCCATCCCTCGTCGCGTAACTCGTTCAGTGCAGCAAGGGCGATGCCGTTGTCAGGACTGCGCATCTCTCGAATGCGCTGTCTCTTTCGTTCAGCATCGGCGCGTCGTTGGTTGAGGGTGTCAATTATCAAAACCGTAACGGCAATGCTGACCAAGTCTGTGCTGATATTGGTGTAAAAGTCACCAAAGAAACTGTGAATATCGAGTTGCTGGCGTGTCGAAAGCTGTCCGATAATCGCAACGACAGTCGCAGCCAACAGAAAAAGAAGACCGATAACCGCTGTTGGCCTGGTCCATAGGCGATTCCGTCGAATGACTCGTCGGCGTGGATTCATATCAGCGAAAAGTGCTATCAACCGATCTGGAAGAACAGATGTACTGACCTGCTGAATACTGCCACCTGCTAACTTCCCATCTCCACATCCAGCAGTAACCCCAACCCCGCTACCGCCTGCCGGAACGCCTCCCACTGCCCGGCGCGCACGACGACGGCCAGATCGCCCAATGCCTCAGCGATGTAGTCGCGCGTCTTGGGGTTGGTGCGCAGCGTCTCCAGGATGGCCGCGTCGCCGACGCGCAGGACGACGACCGCCTGCAAGCGCCCCTCGATGCCGTGCTCCGACCAGCGGCTGATGCCGCGGCGCACGCTGGTGGGCACAGGGCGACCGCTGGCCGTCTCCAGAAACTTGATCATCCGCTCCGGCTCAATGCCCTGTTCGCGCGCCTGGGCCAGTGACGACGGCACAATGCGGTAGCGGTAGGGTTTGCCGGGCACGAACGGCTCCGGATCGGCGATGCGCGCCGCCTGGAAGCGCTCATAGCGGCTGGCGTTGTGGGGCACCAGCAGCACCCCTTCCGGCTGGACGATGAGCGGCACGCGCACCTCGTCGGCCGGCGGCGGCTCGTCGCCCAGCCAGGCCAGCGCTCGAGGCGACAGGCGGTAGGCGGCGCGCGCCACGTCCGTTGCCGCCGACAACTCGACCATACCCAGCCAGTAGAGCGGCCCCTGGATGAGATAGCGCAGCAGCCGCCCCTCGACCCGCTCCCACTCCGCGAAGCCGCTCAGGTATTCGCGCGTCTCAGCGTCGCGCAGATACCACGTCTCATAGTTGCCGTCCGGGCGCTGGAAGTCGGGGTCTTGCTGGCGGATGACGGCCACCAGGTCGGCCAGCCGGTACCAGCGCTCATCGGCCGGCAGCACATCCATCAGCGCCGTGCGGGCCAGCAGCGGATCGTTCTGCCACGCTTCACCCTCGGCCACCAGCCCCGGCGTGTGGCGCAGCTCGTTCCACACGCTGCGGCTCCAGGCGTCGACCAGGGCGCGCAGTTGCGCCTCGCGGCTGCGCTGGAGCCAGTCGAGGGCGGCGCGTGTCGGCCGCAACCGCTCATCCGTCCGCCGCAGCAACGACATCTCCGTCGCCAGCGTCAGCAACAGCGAACGCCGGTCGCGGTCGGGGTTCATCAGCAGGCCGCGCAGGTCGGGCAGCTGATCCGGATGCAACCCGGTACGCTGGGCCAGCGCCAGCAGCGTCGTCAGGTCATCGACGGCGTCATCGACCGGCGGGCGGCTTTGCTCCGGCGCGTCGATCGGTTCCAGGCGCGGCGCGTCGGGCGATTCGCGCACCACCGTGGTCGTCGCGGGGGCCAACCTGGCCAGCAACTCTTGCGGCAGGTAGTAAAACTCCAGCGTGCCTTCGCCCGTCTGGTCGAAGCCGCGATAGAGAAAGCCGCGATACCACAGCGCCTCGGCCGGGCTGATCGGATCGAGCCACGGCTCTTCGCGCTCCAGCCGCCCCGGTCCCATCGCCCGCACCTCGCCATGATCACGGCTGAAGACGGCCACCGGCGCGCGCCCGCCCAGCCGGACGAGTTCGGCCAGCGCCGCGGCCTCCTCCGGCTCCAGATACTCGACCTCTTGCAGTAAATCGACGCCCGCCAACGCCGCCGCCACTTGCTCGACCGACTCTGCCTTGTCGGCCCCGGTCAGGTCGAGGCCCAGCCACTCGGCGATGACGCGCAAGACAATCAGTTCATGGTCCAGCAAAGCCTGTTCCAAAGTGCGCATGAGCTACTCTCTCAAGTAAAGACAACATCCACAGTTGACACCGATTTCACAGCTTCATCTCTGAGCCATCTGCGTCATCTGTAGATGTTTCTTCCATATAGACCATTAGACCATAACCTGGACTGCCCCCGGCAGGCTGGTCAGGGTCACCTCGTGAACGTTGTCGCGCGGATAGGCGAACATCTCGCCATCGACGTAGATGGGCATGGGCGACGACGAGCGGGCTATGATGTGATTGCTCTGGCGCATTGTCACGTGACGCGAGGTGACGTGCGTGCCCTTCATGACGCGGGTCAGCATGTAGAGCATGGTCAGCCGGCTGACGGGGTTGACCAGGCAGGTGTCGATCAGGTTGTCGTCCCAACGGGCGTCAGGTGTCATCAGGAAGCCCCCGCCGCCACGTGGCCCGACCCCGGCGTAGAGGAAGAGGGCGCGCTGGTTCACCGGCTGGCCGTCGAAGCTCATCTCCATGTAGGGGGTGTCGTAGTAGAAGGCGATCGTTTGCAGCACGGCCGTCAGGTACATCAGAAAGCCCTGGATGCGGCTGATGGTCTCGGTGCGCATGACGACGATGGCGTCGAAGCCGATGCCCAGATTGTTCTGGAACACCCGGCTTTGCCCGCGGTCGTCGGTCACGCGGGCCAGGTCGAGCGGCCGCCGCTGGCCGGTGAAGATGCGCGCCACAGCCTCCTCCGGTGCTTCGCGGATGCCCAGACCAAAGGCCAGGTCGTTGCCGGAGCCAATAGGGATGATGCCCAGCGGCAGCGACGCCCGTTCACCCTCGCCGACCAGCCCGTTGACGACCTCGTTGACCGTGCCGTCGCCGCCGGCCGCGGCCACCAGATCGTACCCCTCATCGGCTGCGGCGGCGGCCAGCTCCGTGGCGTGACCCGAGCGCTGCGTCGGCACAATGTCCAACTCACCGTAGCGGTGACCCAGGGCTTCGATCATGCCTGTCTGCTCGCGGGCCCGCCCCTTGCCCGAACGTGGATTGATGATGACTTTGACACGCATGCTGTTCGCTTTACACCCCTTGTCAAACATGTTATACTGACGCTCACGTTATGTTACGTCAAGTTGAGCGGCGTAGCAAGACACGAACCGGCCCCGGTCCCGTGCTTGGCAATAATCCCGGAGCGCGGGCCGCAGCGGAGGAGTGGCAATTATGGGTGTGGATGATTCCAGCGTCAACGGCGGCGCAACCGAAGATAGCGCGCCGGCGGCCGACGCCAACAACCGGACGTTTCTAATTCTGGCCTCGCTGCTGACGGGCACACTGCTGCTCTTCTCCCTCTTCACCGTCGGCTACTTGCTCTTGAACCCCGTCGGTGGCCAGACGGAGCAGATTGCCATCATCGAGACGCAAAATGCGGTCATCCTGGCCACCAACGAAATGGTCACTGAGACCGTCGCGGCGATGGCTGCCGAGGCGACGACGCGCGCCGGTGAAGTCATGGTCGCCATAACCGACGATGCGACCGGGTCTGAAGGCGAGGCCACCGAAGGCGACACCCTGAGCACGCCTACAACCGATGAAGCAACCGCGCCCGATGCGCCAGCTCCCGGCGACGCGACGGCTACCGCTGCCCTGGTCGCCGCGGCCACGACGGCTGCCACGACGGCCGAGGTGGAGTCGGCCACGGCCACGGCCCTGGCCGAACCGTCGGTGGTCGCCGCCGCCGGCGACGAGACCGCCACGACCGATACGCCATCGGATGAGAGCGCCACCGCCACCACCGTCGCCCTGGCCGCCGACCCGACCCTGGCCGCCGCGGCTACCGCCGGCGCGACCGGCGCGGCTGATTCTGCCGCGGCCACGACCGACGCGCCATCGGGCGAGGACGCCACGGCCACCACCGCCGCCCTGGCTGCCGACCCGACCCCGGCCCCCGCGGCCACGGCCACCGACGCGGCTGCTCCCGCCGCGCACGCCGATGCCGCCACACCGACCCCCACGCCGGCGGCCCACACCCCCGCCCCCCCCCCCCCCGCCACCGCCCCCCCCCTCACGAGGAGCCCCCCCCCCGCCCGGCCAACCCCCCCGCCCCCCCACACGGGGTCACCGCCCCCCCGCGCCCCGAACTCGACCACGCCGACCCCCCCGCCGACCCATCCACCCCAGCAAACCCACCCGTGAACAGCGGCGGGACGCCGGCAGGGGTAGTGACAGCCACGGCCGCCGAGGGCGCCGACTCATTACCAGAGGTGTCGACGGCGCTCACGGAGAAGCTGTAGGTCGTGTCAGCGGTCAGGCCGCTCACCTGCAGCGAGGTGTCGGTAGGCGAGCCGATCAGCACACCGTCACGCCGGACCCGGTAGCTGGCCACGCCGACGTTGTCGGTCGCCGCAGTCCACGCGAGGGTGGTGCCGGTCCAGGTCGTACCACTGGCCGCGAGTCCGGTCGGGACCGACGGCGGGGTGGTGTCGGGCGTCGGCGTTGTGACGGACACCGCGCTGCTCAGGGCCGAGAGGTTGCCCGCCGCGTCCTTGGCGCGCACGGCATACCCATAGGTTGTCTCGGCCGTCAGGCCGGAGTCGGAGAACGAGGTCGTCGTCGAGGAGCCGACCACGACACCGTCACGCAGCACGTCGTATCCCGTGACGCCGATGTTGTCCGTCGCCGCTGTCCACGTGAGGCCAACGGTCGTGCCGGTCGGGATCCCCGCGGTGAGACCGGTCGGGGCGGCGGGCGGGGTGCGGTCCGGTGCGGACTGCACCTGACCCGAGGTCACCGTGACGTCGTCGATGGTCACCGTCCGAGTGCCGGTGCCGGTGGCCGTGCGAACCAGCGACACGTAGAGATCGCCAGGGATGGTCACGAGTGAGTCCGTGACGCTGCCATTCCATGCTGTCTCTTATACACATCTCCGAGCCCACGAGACCGTACTAGATCTCGTATGCAGTCTTCTGCTTGAAAAAAAACACGGATCAGGTAATACAGCATCAACCACTGCAAGCAGACAGCAGTTGTCAGACCCTGCCTTCACATCGCGGTTCAGCTAGACGAACACACAGAACATCA
>CALLZA010000203.1 GCA_937858165.1 uncultured Ardenticatenia bacterium | reverse complement strand
TCTTCATATTTTGTATTATTCTTACTTTCTTTATGTTTTTTTTTTTTTTTTTTCTTGTTTTTTTTAATGATCCGGCGACCACCGAGATCTACACTAGATCGCTCGTCGGCAGCGTCAGATGTGTATAAGAGACAGGATATCGGCCGCGGGCGTGGGCGGTGACTCGTCGGAACCACAGCCGGCAATCAGCAACAACAGTAACAGTCCAAGGACAATCCGGGGCATGGGTTACTCCTCTTGCCTGGGCAAGGTGGCCTGCATGGTGGCGATTTCATCGACGAGCGGCGGCCCGGTGTCGAATTCCAGCGCGGCGGCGTAATCGAGCGCGGCGGCTTCGACCTCGGCGCACAACTGGTGGATCTCGCCGCGATAGAAGGTAGCCCGCGCCGCCAGGTCGCGCAGGGGCGTGTCGGGCTCCGGCCCGGCGGCGGCGATGACGGCGCTGTAGTGGGCCAGCCCGGCGTCGGCCAGCCGCCGCACCTCGTCGAGGCACGGCCCGGGCGTGGGCTGGACGCCAATCAACTGTCGCAGGTGCACGTTGCCCAGCCCCTGGGCCGCCTTGACGCCCACCAGCGCGTCCGGCGGCTGGTTGGGCAGGGCGGCGGCGGTCAGATAGGTCTGCCGCGCGCCAAACAGGTCGCCGCGGTCGAACTGCAAATTGCCCAGGGCGATGGCGCCGCGGCCGTAGTTGGGGTTGATTTTCAGCGCCTGCTCCACGTGGCCCTGCGCCGCGGCCAGGTGCGCTTCCCGGTCGGGCGACTCATAGGCCTGGATGCGGGCGATGTGCGACGCGAACAGATAGACCACCTCGCGCCCGGCGAACGGCTCATAGGTGTTCACGTAGCGCTCGGTCTGGGCCACGGCGGTGTCAATGTGGCGTCGCGCGGCAGGGATGTCGTCGCCGGCCACATTCACCAGGGCGCGCACGAAGCTCGTCAGCAGCCCCGCCGCCGCCGCCGTGCGTCCCGTCGGCGGTGTCGCTTCCAGCAGCTCCGGCAGGGTGAAGCTCAGCGGCGCTTCCAGTGAGGCGTCGCCCTGCATCTCGCCCACGTCGGCCTGGACGGTGTCGAGCAGGACGTAGAAGCGCGGTGTATAGCGGATGGTGTCGCCGGCGGCCTCGGCGCTGCCGTAGATGACCAGTTGGGCGTTGACCTGCTCAGCCAGGCGCTTTGCGGCGGTGGCATCGCCGACGACGGGCATGCGCTCGCCGCTGACCGCCGTCGTGGCGGTCGTGTCGTCGGGCAACTGCCCCTCGACGATGGCGACCACCTGCTGCTGGAGCATCTGCCCGATGGCCTCGGCGTCGGTATCCAGCGCGGCCACATCCACCGCGGCCACGGCGATATTGAAGTCGGCCGTCATCGGCCGCGGCCGGCCGGCCCACCACACCCCCGCGGCCACGACCGCCGCCGCCGCCAGCAGCAGCAGCACGAACGTCGCCACCTGGCGCGAGTCGCCGAATACCGAGGGGCGGGGCAGGGGATCTTCCTCACAGCCCTCGGCCGGTGGGTCGGGCAGGGCGGGGATCGTCCAGTCGCGCGTGGGGCGCTGCCGGGCGGCCTCGGCCAACACCTCGCCCAGCCGGCCGCGACACCAGCCGGCGCGAGCCAGTCCCAGGGCGAACTGCTGGCGCGTGTCGTCGGGCACGCTCTCCGGCTCGATGGCCGCGGTGAAGGCCAGGTCGCGCAGTTCCTCGAGGCTGAAGGCGGCCGCCAGCCGTTCGCCCAAGTCGCGCAGCGGGGGTTGCAGATTGGGGCGTGCGTGACCGAACCGCCTCCGATGGCGAGACGGTTGACCGCCCTGCTCTGTCACCGCACTGGTAAATCGCGACACGATCCCCGCCTTCTTAGGCAGCCCACGCCCTTCTAGGTTGAGAAACCGCCGACTGCCCGGCGGCGACGCAACAGTCCGGCCGCAGCCGGGAGTATGGTCAATCCGTTCTTCGTCGCCGGGAGCTTGCCCGGCTCTGGACCGATACGTTCTGGCACTTCAATCAAACTCGTACCATGTTAGCAGAGGGGGAGAGGTTTGTCTATAGCCCCCGGTGGCTTCGGCGGCTTCTCCAGCAGATAGGAATGCGCCGGCACGGCCACGCATACCAACGGCATCTATCTGACGGCACGGCTGGGCATGGCCGCGGCGGTTCACCCCAGGCGGCCGAGTTGCTTGACCGCCCCCTTCACCCTGCGGCCGTACGTGCGCGATTTGGCGACGGCCTTTCGGCGCGGCGAATGACCAGGGTTGCGCGCTGCCCCAACCTGGCGGTCCGTGGGGCCTACGGCCACCGCTCGCCACCGCCCCGCCTCGGCCAGTCAAATGACCCGGACACTATCTACCTATAGCCAATAGTTGATTCATTCAACTTAACGAATGTGTGGGGTTTATGGCCTGTACAAAATGCAGTGTAGGTAAATCCCCTTGACAGACAAATCTTCCTATGCTATCTTTAGGACTAAAGTACTATCCCACTATCCACAGTCGTACCGTTGGCGCAGCTCCGGGACAGAGCGAGGGATAGGAAGGGGATAACAATCCGGGAAAAGGCAAGTGTCTTAACCGAAGGCCTGCGTTTGGGAACGGGTGTTCTCAAGCGCGAGCTGCCATCCCCATTATCATCGTTGAACTGAAGTAGCTCAGGCTCCGGCGAGCAACGCCGAGGCAACCCGTTCGTGTGCCTGGTTGCCGATTCATTGTCGCTGTCGGAGTGGAGGAAAACATCGGGGGATAATCAACTATCGTTTCACCTGCTGACCGGGCAAGATGGCTAGCCATGCCTCTTGCGCTGACAAGCACTCGCTGCCGCTGAAATGGATTCTCCTGGGAGGGACTTCCCTTTCCGGCCACGAGCCGATCGCATAACCGAATACCACTCTACGCCTCGCCCGGCGCGGTCGCTGATGGGCAGGCCGTTCGTCCCACCGCGTTCCTAAACCGGACGCGCGTGGGTAGTTTGGTCTACCTGTCGCCCGCCGCCGCGTGGCGTAGAGTGGTCGCAGCCCCCTATCCGGCCGTCGAAGCCGTCATGCCTCGGCGGGTGTCTTGCGTACTCTGGTGTTTCGTAATGAGCAGGTATCAAAGTGAGTACTAACAAACAAACCAAACCACTTCGGACTCTCTTCCTAACACTCCCGGCCCTGTTGCTGGGAATCGTTCTCCTCGGTGTTCTTGTCAGCCCCTCGGCCGCGGCCAACCCCGCGCCGGTGGGCGTTTTTTACGTCACCGAGCCGGAGGACGACATCCTGCCCGCGCTGGTCACGATCAGCGGCGGCACAACGCCCACCTCGCCGATGAAGACGACCATCTCCATCGCCATCAGCGCCGACAACACCCTGGTCTACTATGACCATTGGGAAGACGGCTTTGCCAACGACATCGCCAACCCGACGGCGGGCGAGATCTACGCCAACCCGGGCAACCTCGACGGTGTGCAGATCTGGGGCGACGCCGACACGAGCAACGGCGCGCCGCCCGGCTTCCCCGGCGACGTGCTGAACAGCGGCAACGTCATCATCATGCAGAACGACGTGGCCGTGCCCAACACGGCGGCGACGATTCAGTATGACGGCAAGGACAAGATCGGCGGCACCAACGCCATCGCCGTCAGCCGCATGATCTTCGCCAGCTCCACCCTGAGCGTCCTGGCCTACGCCAACGCCATGTTCCCCACCACCGATTGGGGCGATGAGTACACCGCGCCCGTCGGCTGTAACACGGCCGGCACGCAGATGTTCGAGTACAGCGCCTTCTCCATCACCGCCTCGCGCAACGACACGACGGTCCAGATCGACGCCGACGCCAACGGCGCCTTCGAGACGTCCGTGGTGCTGGACGAGGGCGAGACCTATCTGGAAGATGGCTTCTCCCAGACCGGCTGCGACTACGTGCGGCAGGGAGCCAAGGTGCGCTCCACGGACCCGGACAAGCCGATCCAGGTCGTCCACCTGACCGGCGACATCGGCTCGGAGTATGCGTCGCGCGACTTCAACATGGTTCCCGACGACCAGCTGTCCTACAGCTACTGGATGCCCGTCGGCAACAGCACCAACGCCGGCGATACACGGCTGTACATCTACAACCCGTCGGCCACCAACCTGTTCGTCCGCTGCGAGTCGATCGACGGCCCGGACGCCGGCACGACGGCCGACAGTTGGAACGTGACCATCGCTGCCGGAGCGGTTGACAGCACGATCACGCTGTCGGATAACCAGGCCGTCCACTGCTTCGCCGTGACGGCCGCCGGCGGCACGACGATGGACACCAGCCGCGAGTTCAACGGCCTGGCGACCATCGACTGGGACGAGCGGACGTATGACTGGGGCATTCCGTTCCTGCCCGACGACGCGCTGTCCAACCAGGCGCTGGTCGGCTTGGGCCAGGGGCGCGACACGACCGCCAGCAACGACCCGGACGACAACGGCAGCCCGCTGTGGGTGACGCCCATCTGCACCACCTTCTTCTACGTCGACTGGAACAACGACGGCACGCCCGACCTGGTTGACTTCAACGGCGACGGCGACACCACCGATAACGATGTGGACGGTTCGTCCACGCTCGACGAGCCGACCTCCAACAACGGCTTCTCGGTCGCTCCGGGCCGCTCGGTGCGCCTCTATGACCCCACCGACGGCGACCAGAGCGGCGCCTACATCTTCACCAAGACGGCGGCCAACAACGGCGGCACGGGCGGCTGTAGCTTTGCCGCGGCCTGGGGCGAAGATCCGCGCGTCGCCGGCGCCGGTAGCCCCTACCTTGACGTGGGCACGATCGTCGTTTCCCTGCCCTCGCTGGAGAGCAGCAAGGCGGCCAGCCTGCTGACCGACGCCGACCAGAACGGCGTCATCAGCCCAGGTGACACCATCAGCTATCTGATCACCATCGAGAACACCGGCCTGTCGATCATCGCCGACGTCTCCGTCAACGATGACATCCCGACCAACACCACTTACGTCCTCAACTCGACCGAGAAGGATGTCGGCGGCGGCTGGGTGGCCATCCCCGACGACGGCAGCGGTACGGAGTTTCCGCTCGACGATCCCGATCCCGACGGCGTCTCGCTGGGCGCGATGGCCATCGGCGCCACCTTCCTGGTGCGCTTCGACGTCACCGTCGACATGATGCCCGCCGGCGACCCGGTGGACATCACCAACTGCGCCCGCATCGCCTTCTCCGGCACGGCCAGGACGGTCTGCACCACGACTGAGGTGCTGAACCCGCCCGCGCCGGCCCTGACGCTGGACAAGACGACGACGACGGCCAACTACGACAGCGTCGGCGACACGATCAGCTACAGCTACCTGCTGACCAACAGCGGCAACGTGCCCCTGACGCCGCCCTACGCCGTCAGCGACAACAAGATCACCAACCCCAACACGGTGACCTGCCCGCAGACGCCCAACCCGCTGCCGGTGGGCGACTCCATCACCTGCACGGCGACCTATACCGTCACCCAGGCCGACATCAACAACGGCACGGTGACCAACATCGCCACGGCCAGCGCCCAGTATGGCGGCAACCCGGTCACGTCCAACCAGGACACCGTGACCGTGCCGCTGGCCCCGGTCGCCGGTCTGAACGTCGTGAAGAGCTCGACGACGACGCTCATCACCGCCGCCGGCCAGCAGGTTCCCTACACGTTCACGGTGACCAACACCGGCAACGTACCCCTGAACAACGTCACCGTCAGCGACCCGAAGTGCGACCTGCCGCCGACCGGGCCGACGGGCGACACCAACAACAACAACAAGCTGGACCTGACCGAGACCTGGGTCTACACCTGCATCCACACCGTGACGCAGGCCGAGATGGACGCGGGCGGCAGCCTGCTCAACACGGTGACGGCCGACTCAACCGAGACCGACCCGGCCACTGACGACCTGTCGATTCCGATCCAGCAGCGGCCGGGGCTGAGTGTCGTGAAGTCCTCGACGACGCAGCTCATCACCCAGGCCGGCCAACAGGTGGTCTACACCTTCGACGTGACCAACACCGGCAACATCAGCCTGACCGGCGTCACCGTGTCCGACCCCAAGTGTGACGCGGCCCCCACCGGGCCGATGGGCGACACCAACAACGACGGCCAGTTGGGCTTGCTGGAGACGTGGGTCTACACCTGCATCCACACGGTGACCCAGGCCGAGCTGGACGCGGCCACCGGGCCGAACCCGCAACTGCACAACGTCGTGACGGCCGACTCGACCGAGACGCCGCCCGCCACCGATGACCTCGACATCCCGATCCAGTATAACCCTGGCCTGAACGTCGTGAAGTCTTCGACCACGGCGCTCATCACCGCCGCCGGCCAGCAGGTTCCCTACACGTTCACGGTGACCAACACCGGCAACGTGACCCTGACCAACGTCACCGTCAGCGACGCGAAGTGTGACGCGGCCCCCGTGCTACAGCCGGGCGGCGACGTCAACAACGACGGCAAGCTGCAAGTGATCGAGACGTGGATCTTCACCTGCCTCCACACCGTGACGCAGGCCGAGATGAACGCCGGCGGCAACCTGGTCAACACGGTCACGGCCGACTCGACCGAGACGCCGCCCGACACCGACGACCTGTCCATCCCCATTCAGCAGACGCCCGCGCTGACGCTGGACAAGGACACGACGACGGTCAACTACGACAGCGTAGGCGACACCATCGCCTACACCTACAAGGTGACCAACAGCGGCAACGTCTCCCTGACGCCGCCGTATTCGGTCACGGATAACAAGATCGTTAACCCGAACACGGTGACGTGCCAGCAGACGCCGAACCCGCTGAACCCGGGCGACTTCTTCACCTGCACCGCCACCTACACCGTAACCCAGGCCGACCTCGACGCCGGCTCGGTGACCAACATCGCCACCGGCTCGGCCCAGAACGGCCAGATCCCGGTGATCAGCAACGACGACACGGTAACCGTTCCGGCCGTCCAGACGCCGCTGCTGGAAGTGACCAAGACGCCCAACAAGACGGTTGTGGCCTCCGGCGACCTGGTGACCTTCACCATCCTGGTGGAGAACAAGGGCACCATCACCCTGAGCCTCAACAGCCTGATCGACAGCATCTACGGCGACATCACCACCACCGGCCACGACGGCATCACGGCCACGACCTGTGACGTGACGCCGCCTGTCGTGCTGGCGGCGTTGACCGGAACCTACACCTGCACGTTCACGGCCGCTGTGACGGGCAACCCGCCCACGACCCACACCAACACCGTCACCGCGTGCGACACGACGAAGAACCCCGACGTGTGCGACAGCGGCGACGCGACGGTCAACATCATCCCCGACCCGGCCATCGAGGTCATCAAGACCGCCAACCCGACCCAGGTCTACGCCCCCGGCGGCCCGGTGGTCTTCACGGTGGTCATCAACAACACCGGCGGCGGCACGGTCAACCTGACCAGCCTGACCGACAACGTGTACGGCAACATCACCCAGGTTCAGGGCCAGGTAACGGCCACGACCTGCGCCGTGCCGCAATCGATTTCGCAGGGCGGCAACTACCAGTGCCAGTTCACGGCCAACGTGACCGGCGCGGCGGGAACCATCCACACCGACGTCGTCACCGGCAGCGGCACCGGCTTCAACGGCGACCCCGTCTCCGACAACGATGACGCCGTGGTCAACATCATCGCCCCGCCCATCGTCAACACCTGCCCGGTGAACGCGGCCACCCACCGGTGGACCGACATCCTGGGCATCGGCATGGGCTCGAACACGAAGCACAAGGCACAGGCCAAGCTGGTCATCCCCAACTCGGCCAACGTCGTGGAACTCTACGGCCAGTTGGCGGCCAAGAACCAGGGCGCGGCCAAGTACGTGCGCTTCATCTACCCCAACAACCAGTACGTCGAGATGGCCGTGCCCACCAGCCCGGCACCTCGGACCTGGGGCGTCCTGTGGTATGGCGCGGATCTGAACCCGTCGGCCCACATCCGCGGGCGCTGGTTCCTGCAGACGTCGGGCACCAAGGGGCACATCCCGCGGGCGTTCGTCCTCTACCCGACCTACAACAACCCGAACCAGGAGTACGTCAACGTCTTCGAGGTGATCAACACCAGCGATTCGCAGGTGTACTGGAACGTCGCCGAAGGGTGGATCCCCAGCCAACAGCTTGTGATCGACATCCCCGCCCCGCTGGCTCGGGTGAACTTCAACGTTGAACTGGCGGTCGTGGACAACGACAAGGACGCGCGGCCGGTCATCGTCACGGTGACCGCCGGCGGCGTCACCCAGACGCAGTCGCCCGTCAGCCCCAACAAGGGCGACCTCCTCAACATCCTCAGCTTCACGCTGGCCAACGTGCCGGCCGGCACCGGCGAGATCGTCATCACCATCACGTCGCCCGATCCGTATACCAACGGCCTGGGCGCGCTGGGCGGCGACTCGGCGGCCATCACCGGCGTGACGGCCAACTACCTGTGCCAGGACGTGCAGGTTACCCCGTAATCCCCCATGGGGCAGGGCCGGCGCGACCTCGGCTCTGCCCTATCTCTCAGCAAAACCGGGCTGCGACAGCAGCCCGGTTTTGTTCGCCTCTAATCTGTGTAATTGCGAAATCCGCGGTTTCTTCTCTTCTTCACTCGGCCAAATCTTCTAGAATCCGCGAGGCCACGTGCCGGGCGGAGATCATCGCCGTGGGCATGCCCGTGCCCGGCCGCGTGCTGGCCCCCACAAAGTAGAGGTTATGGTAGCGGTCGTGCCGGTTGTCGGGCCGGAAGTAGGCCAGTTGGGTCAGGTTGTGGCACAGCCCGTGGGTGCTGCCCTTCATCAGGTTATACCGCTTGCGCCACGACAGCGGGCTGAACGACGTCTCGAACTTGATGTGGTCGCGCAAGTCGTAGACGCCGATCGTGTCCAGCCGGCGGAAGACGTGTTCCCGCGCCAGGTCGCGCATCGTGGCCCAATCCTGCCGGTCGTCGTCGGACATGTGGCCGACGGGCACGACGGCCACGACGGTGTCCTCGCCGGGCGGGGCCATGCTCGGGTCGAGCCGCGCCGGGGCGTGGACGTAGAGGCTGGGGTTGGCCGGGATGGTCAGGTCATCGATGATACTCTCGAAGTTGGCCCGGTAGTCGTCGGCCAGGAAGAGCATGTGCGGGGCGATCGGGTCGTAGACCTTATCGACGCCCCAGAAGAAACTGATCGTGGAGCAGGAGAAGCGCATGTCGTCGAACTTTTTCGTTTCCTCGTCGGCCGGCAGCAGATTCTGGTAGACGTAGGGCAGGTCGGCGTTGGCCAGCACGACGTCGGCCGCCAGGTAGCGCCCGCCCTCCAGCACCACGCCGCGTGCCCGCTCGCCGTCGGTGTCGATGCCCTCGACTTGCGTCTCCAGCACGAACGCCACCCCGGCGTCGCGAGCCATCTGCACCAGCGCTTCGATGATACTGTACATGCCGCCGCGCGGATACCAGACGCCGTGAGCCAGCTCGGTGTAGGCCATCATCGAGAACGTTGCCGGGGCCTCGAACGGGCTGAGGCCCATGTAGACGTCCTGGAAGGTGAACGCCGCCTTCAGCCGGTCGCTGTCGAAGTACATCGACATGTTGTCGTGATGGTTCGCCAGCGGCTTGACCTGAAAGACGAGCGGCAGGTTCTCGAAGTTGAAGAAGTCGCTGAAGCTGCGGAAGTCGCGGTAGACCAGCTTCTCTGTGCCCAACTGGTAGTGGCGATACCCCTCGTCCATGTAGCGTAGCAGGCCATCGAACGCGCCGCGCTCGATGCCTTCTAACTGATCGTACATACGCTTCATGTCCGACGTCAGATTGAGCCGGCTGCCGTCGTCGAAGACCAGGTGATAGGTCGGATCGACGCGCTGCAGATCGACCACGTCACGCATCTCCACCCCCAGGCCGCGGAACTCCTCTTCATAGAGCAGGGGCATGACCAGCAGCGTCGGGCCGGTGTCGAAGTGGTGGCCCTCGCGGCTGATGCGGTCGCAACGGCCGCCGGGGCGGGCGTTCTTCTCGACGATGGTCACGCGCAACCCGGCCTGGGCCAGACGAATGGCCGAGCAGATGCCGCCGATGCCGGCGCCGATGACGATTACGTTTTCTTGTGCCATGATAAAACCTCGGAAGAATGAGGAATGAAGATGGGTCGCTCTTAATCTGTAATTCCTAATTCGTAATTCCTAATTTCTGCAAGCTGCGCCTCGGCGCGGTCGCGAATGCCGATGAGCATCCGCCGCTCCATGACGAAGAAGATCGGGTCGGTGATGCCTCGCCAGATGAGCGTGTTCATCGCCCCCGGCTCATACCCATTGCGCGAGCGCACGATGAGGCGAACGCCGCCGTCAATCGGCTCCAAGTGAAACACCCAACTGGCCGGCGTCTTCGTTTCCCCCGGCGCGCTGCCCAGCACCAGGGTGCGGCCGGCGTCGATGGCCCGGACGTATTGGAAGGGGTACGGTTCTGGGCCAAAGCGCACTTTATCGCCCACCGCGGGCGACTGCCATTCGGGATGGATCGTGTCGGCGTTGTGCATATCGCACCGGGCGAGGTTCTCCAGCTTTTCGTAGGAGTAGAGGCCGCCGCGTCCCTGACCCATCTGGGCCAGCCACGGCCAGACGGTGCTGGCCGGGGCACGGATGGTAATGGCCCGCGTGGCCGCAAGGCGTGGTTGGGGCACGATGTCGTCGCCGGGCAGCGGCCGCCGCCGCTCCTCGGGCGTACTGCCCCAACCTGAGTACCACCCCCTGGTGATGGGGCTGAAAAGGATATTGAACCCTATGGTTGCTGCGGCAACTATCTCTTCGGCTAAGGAAGGATTGAAGTTATGGGACATGGATCTCCTGCCTGTCGTCTACGATTGCACTCGCGTTAACTGTGAACCTGAAAATCCTACTCACTCGCCATGACGCGCCCCGCCATCCAAAGGGCCGCGGCCGGCGTGCGGCGTTCGGGGTAGTCGGCGCGCAGGCGATAGCCGTCGCGCTCAATAAGGCCCGCCACGTACTCGAAGCGGGCGAGGTAGGCCGCGCCGGCCAGCCGGCAGCGACGGCTGCGCAACCCGGTTAGATAGGCTCGACCGGCGGCGAACTCGGCGCGGGCCAACCGCAGGCGGGCGGCGACCCACGCCCGGAACGCTGGCGTGGCCAGGTCGGCCGCCGTCGGCGCGTGGCTTATCCCATTAGCCGCCAGAAACTCGACCGGAGTATTGACATAACCTGTGTCTATATCCTCCATCATATCGCGCAGCATGTGGACGATGTGCGCCCCGCGAACGGCGCAGTAGCGCGCCGGGTCGCGCGGCGGCTGCCGGTCGTGGCCGATGAAGTGGAAGAGGGCGTCGGCCACGGCCGTAGCCAACGATTGCGTATAGCCATTCAATTCAACGGTTGAGATGAGTCGCCCACGACGCGCCGTATCGAACGCCATGACGGCCATCATGTGATGCAGGTACGACTGGAGGCCGCTGTCGGCTTCGTCGTCGTCGGCAATCAGGTCGGCCAGCAGCGCCTCTTCCGGGCACACGTCGGCGGGCCGGCGGCCATCGTAGCCGCCGTCGAGCAGCGCCTGTTGGCGGGCCCGGAAGGGCTATGACGCGCGCGAGACGACCCCCGGGCTGAAGATGGTCTACGAGCCGAAGTATCTGCGCCTCTTCCAGGCGCGGTTCGGACTGTCTCTTATACACATCTCCGAGCCCACGAGACCCTACTAGATTTCGTATGCCGTCTTCTGCTTGAAAAAAACAAACCCCACCATCTTTCGCAATAATTTTCTGTTCAGACTTTCACCCCTCCGACGAACATTGCACATACTGCGTTGTGCATGTACCGCCATCCACAAAGCCTAC
>CALLZA010000202.1 GCA_937858165.1 uncultured Ardenticatenia bacterium | reverse complement strand
TGTTCACGTATGCGGGTTGTGTGTTGTGCTGGAGTTGTCAGTGTGTTGGAAGAAGATGGTAGCAGTCGTTTGTTTTTTTCAAGCAGAAGACGGCATACGAGATCTAGTACGGTCTCGTGGGCTCGGAGATGTGTATAAGAGACAGCACCAGCGTCACGCGCGTGTGCAGCGACACGGCACGGCGGCGCGGGTAGCGCAGCAAATCGGCGATGACCGGAATGCCGATGCCACCCAGGAAGATAAGCCCAGCCAGCGTCAGCAGCGTCAGCGCGTCGGTAGGAAAGCCGACCGCGGCGACGGGCGATCCGGCGAACAGGTCGAAGCTGGCGTTAGTGAAGGCCGAGACGGAGTGAAACACCGCATAGTAAGCCGACCACGCCGGGCCGAACTGGGGCCACCACCGAAGCCACAGGATGACCGCCCCCAACGCCTCGATGAACAGAACGGCGATCAGGACACGGCTGGTCAAGTTCAGGATCTGACCGGCCGAGAGAAGGCCCAGCGAATCGCGCAGCGTCAGCCGCTCGGCGAAGGTTACGCGCTTGCCAACCAGTCGAAAGACGGCGACGGCGGCCACCATGAAACCCACCCCGCCCAACTGCATCAGGAGAAGGAGGACGATCTGGCCGAACAGAGACAGGTCGGTGCCCGGGGTGATAACGTTCAGACCGGTCGTAGCCACGGCCGAGACAGCGGTAAACAGCGCCTCATTCCAGGTTAGCGACCGGCCCGCGCCGCTGATCGGCAACAGCAGCAGGAGCGTCCCGACAGCGACCAGCGCCGCCAGCCCGCCGACAAGGCCCAGCCCGCGCTGCGACTGCGCCAGGCGCAACCGCCGGGTGGAGTGGCGAATGACGCGGGCCAGCGGCCGCCCCGCTGGGTCTGGCGCACCCACGCGGCTACCCGCTCCCTGCCAGCGCATGAACGGCGGCCGGCGGGCCGGCTACCAACAACTGATCGCCGGGCGACACCAGAGCGTCGGGTCCAGGGTTATAGATCAGGTCATAGCCCGCCAACAACAGGACTTGCAGTTCGGGCGAGTAGCCGGCCATGAGTTCACCGAGCGGCCCGCTGAAGTGACGCGACAACCAGCGCGTGACTAGGTGGTCGGCAAAGCGCCATTCGGCGGCCGGTTTTGTCCGTCCTGTCAGCATGTCGGCCACGGCCCGCGCCGATTCGATGTCCGGGGTGACGACTTCATCCGCGCCGACGCGCAGCAAGATGCGACGCTCGCGCTCCGATTGCGCCTCGCACACCACCCGCCGTACGCCCACTTCCTTCAGCGTCAGTGTCACCAGCATGGCCTGGGCTAGATCGCCGCCGATGGCAACCACCGCCGTGTCGAACGCTTCGATACCCAGCGATGTCAGGGCTTCGTCGTCGGTGGCGTCGAGCG
The DNA here is from genome assembly GCA_937858165.1 of uncultured Ardenticatenia bacterium. GTDB lineage: Bacteria > Chloroflexota > Anaerolineae > Promineifilales > Promineifilaceae > Promineifilum. The sequence continues at coordinate 653 of CALLZA010000202.1, read as the reverse complement.
CAACCACGTTTTGCAGATTGTCGGCCAGATGCTGGACGACCGTCGGGTTGCGGTCGATGCCCAACACCTGATAGCCGCGCTCGGCCAGCATCCGCGCAACGTTTTCGCCAAAGCCATCGAGACCCACGACAACAAACTCTCCGCGGCTGTTTTTGCGCCTCATGTCCGCACCACCCATTGATCGGCCCTCGGCCGCTCTACTTCTGAGAAGATACTAAACCTGACGACCAGGCCATTGGGCCGCGCCGCGTGGTAGGTTACAATCCTGCCCGGCTTAGTGCGCGGCAAGTGGCCGTCCGGAAGCACATGCGAAAGTACAAGCTGCCGTTGCTCCTCGGCCTCCTGTTGGCCGGTATTATATCAGTGTGGCTGCTGCCGGCGATTCTACGCGCGCTGCCGACGCGCTATGCCTGTCTCTTATACACATCTGACGCTGCCGACGAGCGATCTAGTGTAGATCTCGGTGGTCGCCGTATCATTAAAAAAAAAAAAAACCAAGCAAACGTCAATATACCCGATATGTCAACACTAACCACGACGACGCCACCACACCGGGGACTATATAAGACACAATAGTCAACAACGTGAAGTCGCAACGAGCGCTCGAGCGCGACGTCGAATATGGGAGAAGATAACAAACGAAAGATGAGAGG
>CALLZA010000201.1 GCA_937858165.1 uncultured Ardenticatenia bacterium | reverse complement strand
CCCCCCGCCCCGGGCCTAGGGGCTCCGGCCTCCTCTGGGCTCACACAACATCCGCCCCCCCGCCCCCCGGCCCGCCCCCGCCGGAAACCCCCCCTCGGCCCTGTCCATCCACCTGGCGGCGACGGAGGGGCAGGTGCAGTTCCCGGTCATCTACGCTAAGGCCACCGACGGCCGCGCCGGCCCGACGCCGGCGGAGCTGGGGCCGGACCTGACGCTGCTGTTCGATACCATCCTCGACACCATCCCCGCGCCGCTCGTCGATCCCGACGGCCCGACGCAACTGCTCATCACCGCGCTGGAGTACAGCAGCTACGTGGGCAAGATCGCCGTCGGCCGCCTGCACGCCGGGCGACTGAAGGCCGGGCAGGCCGTGGCCCACATCGACCACCACGGCAACACCGCCCAGGGGCGCGTCACCAAGCTCTATACCTTCCGCGACCTGCAACGGCAGGAGCAGACCGAGGTCAGTGCCGGGACGATCGTGGCCGTGGCCGGCATCCCCGGCGTGGGCATCGGCGACACCCTGGCCGACCCGCTCAACCCCGTCGCCCTGCCGCCGATCAAGGTCGAAGAGCCGACGGTGCGCATGGTCTTCCGCATCAACGACAGCCCCTTCGCCGGGCGCGAGGGCAAGTACGTCACCAGCCGCCAGTTGCGCGAACGGCTGATGCGCGAACTGGAGAGCAACGTCGCCCTGCGCGTGGAGGAGATGGAGCGAGCGGGCGAGTTCCTTGTCTCCGGCCGCGGCGAGTTGCACCTGGCCATCCTCATCGAGACGATGCGGCGCGAGGGGTACGAGTTCGCCGTCGGCCGCCCGGAGGTCATCTTCCACGACAGCGACGAGGGGCGCAAGGAGCCGTTCGAGCAGGTCTTCGTCGAGGCGCTCAACGACTACTGGGGCGCGGTGGCCGAGATGCTGGGCAAGCGGCGCGGCCGCATGCTCGACATCCGCTATGGCGAAGACGGCACGGTCTACGCCGAGTACAACGTGCCCACCCGCGGCATCCTCGGCTTTCGCCAGCCGTTCCTGACGGCCACGCGCGGCACGGGCGTCTTCCACGCCCTGTTCGACGCCTATTTGCCCTATGCCGGCGACATTGAGCACAGCGAGTTGGGTTCGCTGGTGTCGCTGGAGGCCGGGCCGGTCAGCGGCTACGCGCTGGAGCACCTGACGGCGCGCGGCACGTTCTTCGTTCGCCCGCCGCAGGAGGTTTACGCCGGGCAGGTCGTCGGCGAACACATCCGCGACGAAGACCTGGTCATCAACGTCTGTCGCACCAAGAACCTGACCGGCCACCGCGCCAAGCCGACCTCCATCGTCGAGGCCCTCTCCGCGCCGCGCACCCTGTCGCTGGACGAGGCGATCGAGTACCTGCACGAGGACGAACTGCTCGAAGTGACGCCCGAAGCGCTGCGCATTCGCAAGATGGAGCTTGACCACAACCTGCGGATGCGGGCGACGAAGCGGGCGAAGTTCGCGGAGTAAATGACGGCCTCAGCGTGCCCTTGGCCATCGCGGATACCCATTTCAACGGCGGAACCCATGCCCGAAAAATCCTCTCTGACCCTCTACGGCCGCGCGGACTGCGACGACACCGAGCGGACACGCGACCGATTGCGGGCGCTGGGTGTAGCCTTCACGGAAGTGGACATTGACCACGACACGGCGGCCGACGCTTTTGTGCACTTCATCAACCGCGGCTTCCGCAGCACGCCGACGCTGGTCTTTGACCACGGCCACCGCAAGGTGGTGCTGACGGAGCCTTCGGACGAGGAGTTGGACGGGGCGCTGCGGAGTTGACAGGTAGTAAGCTATCACTGTTGCGACAGCCCCTCTGCGTCTCTCCGCGTTGCTCGCCTATTCCCCCGTATCTCTCTCTACGGTTTCCAGTTTGGCCGCGATCTGGTCGCACAGATGACGGACGGAGTAGTCAGGCTGGTCCTGTCTCTTATACACATCTCCGAGCCCACGAGACCGTACTAGATCTCGTATGCCGTCTTCTGCTTGAAAAAAAAAACAAACAAACACACACACACACACACAAACACACACAATAATAAACGACAATACACACTACACATACCAAGCACACCTCACTACACAGCAAACTCACAACACTCAAATACTAGACAACCTGATAGATTCAGTGAGCGTGAGAGCGAACGAATCGACTACGAATGATACTTCGAGCAA
>CALLZA010000200.1 GCA_937858165.1 uncultured Ardenticatenia bacterium | reverse complement strand
GCCTGTTCATCGATCTCTGGTATTTTGTGTGTTGTGTTAGACATCGTCGTCCATGTGTTGTTCGTTATCGCTGGTTCTTTGTTTGGGTGTTATTTTTTTTTTGTTTGTTGTGTGTTTTTTTTTTCAAGCAGAAGACGGCATACGAGATCTAGTACGGTCTCGTGGGCTCGGAGATGTGTATAAGAGACAGGGTCGGCGGTCGGCGGTCGCCCGTCGTCTCCGGCTACATCGACATGCCCCCCTTCCCGCCCGGCATCACCCGCAGCGACGAACAGCGCGAACAGGCGACGCAGGGCGCATTCGAGGCGGTGGTGATGGGCGGGCTGCGCGTCTATGCCCACGGCGAGCGCCTGTTGCCCGGCGCGCTGCGACGGCGGCAGAGCCACATCGTCTACGCGCTGGCCCATTGACACCTGACAGGTGCGCGGCCAAAGGTTCCCTGTCGGGAACGAGACGAGTAGTCGCGCACCTGTCAGGGGTATCGTCAGGGTATCGTAGGGCCGCACACCTGTCAGGCGTATTGTCATCGGCTATACTACCCTTACCGGCCCTGGGCCGAGACCGCAATGAGAGAAAGCACATGCCCACAGCATTGATCACGGGCGTCACCGGCCAGGATGGTTCTTATCTGGCCGAATTCCTGCTCGACCGCGGCTACCGCGTCGTCGGCATGGTGCGCCGGACGAGCACAATCAACTTCCACCGCATCGCCCACATCCAGGATCGGCTCGAACTGGTTCCGGGCGATCTGAGCGACCAGATTTCGCTCATCCGCATTCTGGAGGAGTATCGCCCCGACGAAGTCTACAACCTGGCCGCCCAATCGTTCGTCCAGACCTCGTGGAACCAGCCGGTCTTTACCGGCGACGTGACCGCGCTGGGCGTGACGCGCGTGCTGGACGCCATTCGCATCGTTGACCCGCGCATCCGCATGTACCAGGCCAGTTCGAGCGAGATGTTTGGCAAGGTCGTCGAGGTGCCCCAGCGCGAGACGACGCCGTTTTACCCCCGCAGTCCCTATGGCGTGGCCAAGGTCTACGGCCACTGGATCACGGTCAACTACCGCGAGAGCTACAACCTCCATGCCTCATCGGGCATTTTGTTCAACCACGAATCCCCCCGGCGTGGGCTGGAGTTCGTCACGCGCAAGATCTCCCACCAGGCGGCCAAGATCAAGCTCGGCCTGGCTCATGAGTTGCGATTGGGCAACCTCGACGCGCGGCGCGATTGGGGTTTCGCTGGCGACTACGTGCGCGCCATGTGGCTCATGTTGCAACGGGACACGCCCGACGACTTCGTTGTCGCCACCGGCGAGACCCACTCCGTGGAGCAGTTCCTCGACGTGGCCTTCGAGCACCTCGACCTGGACTGGCACGAGTACGTCGTCCAGGACGAACGCTTCATGCGCCCGGCCGAGGTCGATCTCCTCGTCGGCGACGCGGGCAAGGCGGGCGACGTGTTGGGTTGGGAGCCGCACGTCTCCTTTGCCGAGCTGGTGAAGATGATGGTCGACGCGGATCTGGTGATGTTGCGCGCGGGGGAAGTGGCGGTTTAAGAAGTAAGCAGTATCCAGTATCCAGTAGGTCAGTGGGAAGTTGTTCAGAACTGGATACTGACAACAAGGGAGGCTCATGACCCAAATCATATTCGGCACCGACGGCTGGCGCGGGCGGATTGCCGAGGACTATACGTTCGACAACGTGCGCCGCTGCGCCCAGGGGTTCGCGTCGTTCCTGCAGGCGACGGGCGCGGCCGAGAAGGGCGCGGTCATCGGTTATGACCAGCGCTTCGCCGCCGAGCACTTCGCCGCGGCCGCGGCCGAGGTACTGGCGGCCAACGGCGTGCGCGTCTGGCTGACGCAGAGCAATACGCCGACGCCGGCCATCTCCTACTCGGTGCAGGCCAAGCAGGCGGCGGGGGCGATCAACATCACCGCCAGCCACAACCCGCCCGGCGACTGCGGCTTCAAGGTGCGCGACGAGGTCGGCGGGGCCATTCCGCCCGATGACTTGAAGCGTATCGAGGCGGGGATTCCCGACATCGGCCGCGTCAAGCGCATGAAGCTCGATGACGCAATGAGCGACGGACTGGTAAGGCTGTTCGACCCCGCGCCGGACTACATCGCCCTGATCCACAAGCTGATAGATATCGAGCCGATCAAGGCCACCGGTTTCAACGTCCTTGTCGACTGCATGTGGGGCAACGGCGCGGGCTGGTTCCCGCGCTTGCTGGCCGGTGGGAAGACACAGGTGCACGAGGTTCACAACGAGCGCAACCCCATCTTCCCTCAGATGCTGCGGCCGGAACCGATTCCGCCCAACATCGACGACGGCCTGAGCTACGTCGGCAAGCTGGGTGCGGATGTGGCCATCATTACCGACGGCGACGCCGACCGCGTGGGGCTGGGCGACGAGAACGGCCGCTTCATCGACCAGTTGCGCGTCTACGGCCTGCTGGGCTACTACTTCCTGGAGGTGCGCGGCGAGCGCGGCCCCATCGTCAAGACCATCTCGACGACGAAGATGCTCAACAAGCTGGGGGCGATCTACAACGTGCCCATCTATGAGACGGGCGTCGGTTTCAAGTACATCGCGCCGAAGATGAAGGAGACGGATGCGCTGCTGGGCGGCGAGGAGAGCGGCGGCTACGCTTTCCGCGGCCACGCCCCCGACCGCGACGGCATTCTGGCCGGCCTCTACCTGCTGGACATGATGGTGCAGACGGGCAAACGGCCGTCGCAACTGCTCGACTGGCTGTTCGAGAAGGTCGGTCCCCACTACTACGACCGCATCGACACCGCCTTCGAGACGGCGCGCCGCGGCGAGGTTCAGGCCCGGGTTTCGGCCGCCCGCCCGGAGCGCATCGCCGGGCTGAAAGTGACGAGCATCGACACGCGCGACGGCTTCCAGTTCCACATGGAAGACGGCGGCTGGCTGCTCATTCGCTTCAGCGGCACCGAGCCGATCATCCGCGTCTACTGCGAGACAACCCACGGCGACAAGGTGCAGGATATTTTGCAGGATGGGCTGCGGATTGCAGGATTACGGTAAGCCAGTGGGTCAGTAGGCCAGTAGATCAGTAGGTCAGGTTAATCTGAGTACTGACCTAGTGATCTACTGGCCACTGACCACTGACCACTAACCACTAACCCTGTCTCTTATACACATCTGACGCTGCCGACGAGCGATCTAGTGTAGATCTCGGTGGTCGCCGTATCATTAAAAAAAAAACATACTAACCACACTCATGAAATCATTACACATAAACAAACATAACAGAACGACAACAAGAAA
>CALLZA010000199.1 GCA_937858165.1 uncultured Ardenticatenia bacterium | reverse complement strand
TTGTCTTGATCGCTCTGTTTATCGTTTTTTTCTTGCTTTTTATTATTCGATTCACCATTAGCTATGCATACGTGTTGTTTTTTTTTTTTTAAGGATACGGCACCCACCGAGATCTACACTAGATCGCTCGTCGGCAGCGTCAGATGTGTATAAGAGACAGTTATCATCCCTTGTGATATACCATTCCCAACTCCCCCAAAGATCGGCTGGCAAGCCTTCCTCCCAAACACCGCCTTCTATCCAAGCACTACCTACGCCTGCCTGTGAGTTCGCACTTAATGGCCGCGCGGTGACCCTATACTGTCGATTGGGTTCACTTATCCAGGTGAAACTTACAGGATTTTTACACTCAGTGTTGGCTGGACTCACTATCTGGACAGGGTTCTGAGCAGTAACCGCACTTTGAAAGACAGGAATTCCACCGGATGAACTGACTACAGTCGTGCCGTCGGCACAAGATGTATAGACCGTTTCCACCTGCGCTAGGTGCATATGGCTCACGTAAGAGAATGGGATCAAGATTTCGTCCCCTTTGACAGTCCGAATTGTAGCGTACCCGATCGTGTGTGCTTCCTCCCACTGAAGGGACACTGAACTTCGATAACCAGCAGGCGTCTCGATCTCTCTGGAAGACTCGACACGATAAGATTCATTCATTCTGATACCAAGACTTCTCGACATTTCCTGCGCTATATCTTCTGCAACTGACATTTCAACTTGTGTGATGTCTGGGCTACCTCCAGTGAGCTCTCTTACGATTTCGCTTGAGTGCGACTCAGAGAGATCTAGTTCAACACCCAACGTATACATACGCTCGTGCGTTATAGTTTCTTTCGTACTTACCGGACTACTACAGTTTTCGGTAACATATGGAAGCCTAAGTCCAGTGCGCACAATTTCAACGTCCTGATCAGGTTGGATTCTCACTAACTCCACGTCGGAGGGTTCTGGTATGGGAATCGAACCGCCTTCTATTGGTTCAAGCGTAACTTCCCCTGGAAGCCGACTCTTACCTGTAAAGAAAGCAATCATGACCACAGCTACGCCCAACACGAAGAGAATCGCGGCTATTTTTAAGCAACCGTTGCTCTGGCTTTGTTTATTGCGAGGTTCGTTGGCCATCATGTCCTCCAGTTCTGTTTGCTCTCATATCTGCAGATTTAGGATTTGGCACATAAATCCAAGCAGGCGAGAAACAAACAGACAATACATATTGTCGCATCTACTCCCTTTAACGTGCAACAGAATAGACTAATTGATATGTGGGATGTAACTCCCTGAACCCTTTATATCTCGTCGCTCATCGTTCCCAACTCGTGCTATACTACCCTCATTCAGAGGGAGTCCCATGAACCGCAGCCCTTCCGCCCGTCCTCGTTTGGCCCGCCCGCTCGTCCTATTGGCCACCCTGGCCCTGCTGCTCCTGATGGCCGCGCAGACGACCACCGCCGGCGACCAGGCGACAACCCGCGTCTACCTGCCCATTGCCGCCGACAGCACCCGCTTTGGCCCCGTCCCCCTGGGCAACGGCTTCAGCCAGGTGACCGACGTCACCCACGCCGGCGATGACCGCCTCTTCGTGGCCGAGCGCCACGGGGTGATCAAGATTCTGCACCCCGACGGCCGCATCACACCCTTTCTCGACATCCACAACCGCGTCATCAGCCACAGCGGGGAGTATGGCTTCTTCGCCGTCGCCTTCCACCCCGACTACAATGACCCGACCGCGCCGGGCTACGGCTTCTTCTACGTCAGCTACACCACCGGCACCGACGACGGCGTGATCATCGACGTGCACTTCGTCGTCTCCCGTTTCCGCGTCTCGGCCGACCCGAACGTGGCCGACCCGACCAGCGAAGTCATCCTGCAATACGAAAAGCAGTCGTTCAACGTCCACAAGGGTGGCGGCATGGAGTTCGACCCGCGCGACAACAAGCTCTACGTCGGCATGGGCGACGACCGGCTGCTGCTCATCGCCCAGCAGGACGGCCGCCCCAAGGGCAAGATCTTCCGGCTGGACGTGGACAAGGTCGCCCGCAACGCCACGGGCGACGCCCGCCGCCCGGCCGCGCCGCCGCGCGAGATCTGGGTCTACGGCCTGCGCAACCCGTGGCGTTTCGACATCGACCCCATCGGCGGGGCAATCTTCATCGGCGAGGTGGGCGACTACCTGTGGGAAGAGGTCAACCTGGCCCCGCTGGGGGCGCGCGGCTACAACTTCGGCTGGCCGTGCATGGAAGGGGGCTTCGTCTTCCCGGAGACGAACGAAGTGCCGGAGTGCCAAAGCCCGTGGCTATTCAAGCGCGCCATCCACGAGTACCCCCATAACGACGGCAGCGGCCGCTGCGCCGTCATCGGCGGCAAGGTCAACCGCCCGGCCCACAACCCCAACGACGGCCGCTACATCTTCGGCGACATGTGCAGCCGCCAGATCTTCAGCCTGGCCCGCGACGGGGCGGGCGTCTGGCAGCGCACGTTGCTGGGCGTGCTGAACACGGATCTCATCAACACCATCGGCGAAGACCGCCACGGCTACCAGTACGTCGGCACGGCGGCCGAATCGGCCCCCGTCTACCGGCTCATTATTCCCTGATTGCCAGCGCACCTGCAAGTCCACAGCCTATGCGCCACACCCGCCCCACGCTCACCCGCTCCGCCGGCCTGGCGGCGCTGCTGCTCTTGCTCGCCGCCATCGCCGTCCAGGGCGCAGCGACGGGCAACGCCGCAGGCGACACGCTCCACCGTGCCTTCGTACCCCTGACCGCCGGCAAGGCCGCCTTCAGCGCCACGCCGCTGCCGGGGCGGTTCAACCAGGTCACAGCCATCACCCACGCCGGCGACGACCGCCTCTTTGTGGCCGAGCGCAACGGCCGGATCAAAATTCTCCACCCTGACGGGCGCAGCGACGTCTTCCTCGACATTCGCCATCGCGTCATCGCCACGCGCGGCGAATACGGCCTCTACGACGTCACCTTCCATCCCGGCTATGCCGACCCCACCTCGCCCGGTCACCGTTTCTTCTACGTCAGCTTCACCAGCAAGAGCGGCCCGGCAGACAACGACGTTGAGCTGATCATTTCGCGCTTCCGCGTCTCGGCTAACCCGGACGTTGCTAACGCCGCCTCCGAAGTGATCCTGCTGGCCGAGCCGCAGACAGACGACATCCATAAAGGCGGCAGCATGGAGTTTGACCCGCGCGACAACTGTCTCTTATACACATCTCCGAGCCCACGAGACCGTACTAGATCTCGTATGCCGTCTTCTGCTTGAAACAAAAAACAACCAAATATACAA
>CALLZA010000198.1 GCA_937858165.1 uncultured Ardenticatenia bacterium | reverse complement strand
TGTGTACTGTCGATGCTAGCACTTATGTTTGGCACTTCTTGTTGTTTGTATATGTATATTCGTCTTTTAGTGTGTGGTTGATGCTGTTCTTGAGAGTCTAAGGTTTTCGTGTTCCTCTTTGATGTATGTGTTGTTTTTGTTTTGTTTTGTGTAGTTTCTTTGTTTTTTTTTTGTTTTTATGTTTTTTTTTTCAAGCAGAAGACGGCATACGAGATCTAGTACGGTCTCGTGGGCTCGGAGATGTGTATAAGAGACAGGTGGGCTGGGGTTCGGTAGTCGGCATATCCGTTGACGGCGCGGCCGTCGGGTCGATGGCCGGCGCTACCGTTGCCTCGCTCGCCACTGTCGCCAAGTCGGCCGGCGTCTCTGCGCCGCAGGCTGCCAGCGACAGCATGAGAACGAGTAGACAGAAAGTGAGGAACCACTTGCGAAACATGGACTTCTCCTTGTGGCTTGAGCCGCGATGGGTTATGGCGGTTCGCCACCCACATAGAATCTAATCCAAAGTGGTAGCCCTATCTATCAACTGCTTAACACGACCACAGGAAAACCACGGCCCGGTCGTTGGCGGCTGCCGGAAGGCTGCATATCCACAAACAGATGCCGAAACGGTTACCCTAGGCGTGTTCCCGTAATGGCCGGAACCCCTCGCCCAACACCTCCTGCGCCTGTCCGATGATGACGAACGCCTGCGGGTCGGCTTCGTGGATGATCGCCTTGAGCTGGACGATCTCCGCCCGGCTGACGGCGCAGAGCAGGACGTGCTTCTCGCGGCCGGTGTACATGCCCTTGCCTGTCCAGTCGGTGACACCGCGCTCCAGGTCGGCCAGAACGCGGTCGGCTACGTCCTCCGGTCGGGTGGTGATGATCGTTGCCACGCGCATGACGTTGGAGCCATTGAGGGTTACCTCGACCAACACCCCGCCGACGTAGAGGGCGATGACGGCATAGAGCGCTCGCTCCCAGCCGAAGGTCAACCCGGCCAGGAAGACGACGATGCCATCGGTGTAGAGGTAGGCCTGCGATAGGGGCATGCCGAAGCGCCGTTCCAGGATGCGGGCCAGGATGTCGGTGCCGCCGCTGGTAGCCCGGGCGCGAAAGAGCAGCCCGACGGCCACGCCGGCTGTCACACCGCCGTAGAGGGCGTTGAGGGCCAGATCATCGGTCAGCCGCACGCCCGGCCAGAACAGTTGCAGCCCGTCCAGGATGACGGAGAAGATCAGTGACGCGGCCACCGTGCGGGCCAGAAAGCGTCGCCCCCCCAGGAAGCGCCAGCCGAGGAAGAAAAGCGGGATGTTGAGGATGAAGCTGACCGTGCCGATGGGCCAGCCGGTGAAGCTGTTGATGATCTGCGCCGTGCCGCTGAGGCCGCCGGCGACGAGATCGTTGGGGATGAAAAACAGATCCATGCTGACGGCCAGCAGCGCCGCGCCTAGAAATATGAGCGTATAGTCGCGGGCCAGTTGCAGGCGCGTGGCGTGGTGCTCGCTCGCGCGCCGCAGCCGCACGCGCTCGCGGATGGCGGCCAGGTGGCCGTTTTTGGGTGTTGTCGGTGATTGGGACACAGTTGTTCTCCGAAGATGTTCACATTGTGAACAAGAAGTTCATAGTAGCGTTGACGATTATAGCGCAGAGAGCTACTATGGGAGAGTTGCTCCACTGCTGTAGAAGAATAGCACGCTGATGACGTTGATTTCAACGCTGATTGACGCAGACCAGCAGCCTTCTTCCAGCAGCGAAAATCAGCGCGCCATCAGCGTTATGAGCGTGCCATTCTTCGCCCTATGACCACACGCACCACCTTCCCCCGCCCCGTCCGCGAAATCGAGAACCTGTGGCTTCCCCTACCCGACGGCGCGCGGCTGGCCGCCCGTATATCTGTCTCTTATACACATCTGACGCTGCCGACGAGCGATCTAGTGTAGATCTCGGTGGTCGCCGTATCATTCACAAAAAAAAACAGGAAAAAAGCACAGCTCTCTACCACCCACTAGCAACACTAATCACAACTCCACTTCAGTCACGAACGTATAAACATGAGAACAGACAGCAACGAACAGCATCAAATGAAACAACAAGCAGAGCAGCGAACAAAA
>CALLZA010000197.1 GCA_937858165.1 uncultured Ardenticatenia bacterium | reverse complement strand
CACTGTGCGCCTCCGCGGCGCGGGGGCCCCCCCGTCGGCCCCCCCACCCAGCCCGGCGGCGCGGTGGGGGCGGCCCCGCGCGTGCACGCGGGCACCCCGCGCGCGGGGGGCCGCGCGCGCGCTCCGCCCCGCGGCCCCCGCCCGCGGGGCCGGCGCCGGCCGTGGCCAGGCGCTGGCCCTCTCCGGGCTCAGCCGCGTCGCCATCAGCCGCGGCGACTACGCCCAGGCGCGCATGCTGCTGGCCTATAGCCTGCCGCTGGCCCGCGCCGCCGACGCCGAGACGCTGGCCCAGGTGCTCTACGGCGTGGCCGACGTGGCCTGGCGCGTGGGTGATCTGGAGACGCTGAACAGCTACATCACCGAGAGCCTCAGTCTGGCGCGGGCGCTAGACAACAGTACGCTGGAGCTGATGTCGCTCAATCGGCTGGGCACCATGGCCTATCTGAAGGGCGACCTGGCGACGGCCCGCGCCTACTACCGCACCTGTCTCGACCTGGCGCAAGCGACGGGCAACATGGAGCGCGAGGCAACGGCGCTGATGAACCTCGGCGCGCTGGCCCACCGCGGCGGCGACACGGAGGCCGGGCTGGCCTACTACCGCGACGCCCTGGCCCACTATCGCGAGTTGGGCCGCAGCGAGCAGGTCGTCATGGCCCTGGGCAATCTGGCCGAGGCGGGCATCGACCGGGGGGAACTGGCCGGGGCGCGGACCGATCTGCGCGAAGGGCTGGCGCTGGCCTGGCGACTGGGGCTGCTGCCGCGGACAATGGTGTTGCTGTTCGTCTACGGGCGGCTGTTGGCGGCCGAGGGGCAACCTGAGGCGGCGGCGGCCACGTTGCGCCTCGTCCTGCACCATCCGGCGACCGAAAGCCAGACCCGGCCGCAGGCGACGACCCTGTTGGAATACCTCGGCTGCCCCACCGACGGGCCAACGCCTGAATTGGAGAGTCTCGTCAACGAGCTTCTGGCCTGAGACAGAGCCTGGGACCGTGATCTGTGATTGTCCGGCGGCGTTGGCGTCTTTGCCTGCGAGCCGTAGAGTGCGCTATAGTAGCGTCTGTTCAGCGTGCAGCGCTGCCGCCGTGGCCCCTCAGCGCCCCGCGGCAGACACCACCCCCTGGAGACAGTGATGAATCCGAATCGTTTGCCCCTCTTTCGTCTAGATTCGTGGCGGCGCGGCCGTGTGGCCGTTCTCGTCGTCGCTCTGGCGGTTTTGGTCGCGGTGATCGGCGGCGTGCCTGCCGGCGCGGCGCAACCCGCCCCCTTGCCGGTTGCGCCGTTGGTCAGCCTGCCGACCGACCAGATCATCGTCCGCTTCCGCGACGCGGCCGGCCCGGCCAGCCTGTCGGCGGCCGACACCGCCGTGCTAGCCGAGCGGCTGAGCGCGACGGCCGGCGTCTCGCTCAGTTTTGTACGGCCCATATCAGACGGCACGTACGTGCTGCGGCTGCCGGCGCGCGTCGAAGTGGCCGAGGCAGCCGACGTCAGCGCCCGCCTGGCTGCCTTGCCCGATGTTGAATACGCCGAGCCGGACGCCATCATGCAGATTGTTCGCAGCCCGCGCCTGCCCGCCGGGCCGGCCAGCGCCCAGTTGACCCCCAACGACACGCGCTTCGCCGACCAGTGGCACTACCGCTATGAGCCGGGCGTGGAAGAGGGGCTGAACCTGTTGCCAGCGTGGAACATCACCACCGGCGCGGCCAATACGGTCGTGGCCGTCGTGGACACCGGCATCCGCTCCCATGCCGATCTGGCCGGGCGGACGTTGCCGGGCTATGACTTCATCGATGACGTTGCTGTGGCTAACGACGGCAACGGCCGCGACGCCGACCCGGCCGACCCCGGCGACTGGACGACGAGCAATCAGTGTTTTCTGGGCAGTTCGGCCGAGGATAGCTCCTGGCACGGCACACACGTCGCCGGCACCATCGGCGCGGCATCGAACAACGGCAGCGGTGTGGCCGGCGTCAACTGGCTGGCCAAGGTTGTGCCGGTGCGCGTTCTCGGCCGCTGCGGCGGCTATATCTCCGACATCGTCGCCGGCACACGCTGGGCGGGGGGGCTGGCCGTGCCCGGCGTGCCGGCCAACGCCAACCCGGCCGACGTGATCAACCTGAGCCTGGGCGGCTCCGGTGCCTGCGCCGCAACCTATCAAAGCGCCTTCAACGAGTTGGCCTCGGCCGGCGTCGTGGTTGTCGTTGCTGCGGGCAACTCATCAGTCAACGCCTCCGGCTTTCAACCGGCCAACTGTAACCAGGTCATCACTGTCGCTGCCAACAACAAGGCTGGCAACCGGGCGGGTTACAGCAACTACGGGGCGGTGGTTGATATCACCGCGCCCGGCGGCCAGCAGGCGTTTGCCAACGACCCCAACGGCGTGCTATCGACCCTCAACGCCGGGTTGACCGGCCCGGGGGCCGACAGTCTGGTGTACTACCAGGGCACGAGCATGGCCGCGCCCCACGTGGCCGGGTTGGTTTCCTTGCTCCTGGCCGAGCAGCCCGCCCTGACGCCGGCCCAGGTGCTCGATCTGCTCCAGACCACGGCCCGCGACTTCCCGGCGGGCAGCACCTGCACCCCGGCCAACTGTGGCCCGGGCATTGCCGACGCCTTCGCCGCGCTCAGCGCCCTCGATGTCGAACTGATTGCGCCGGTGCTCGTCGCCCCGGCCGACGGCGCGACTGTGGCGACCGACGAACCCCTGCTGGAGTGGTCGGCAGTAGACGGCGCGGATGTCTATCAGGTGCAGGTGTCGGAAAATGCTGCTTTTAGCGCCGTCGTTGTCAACGAGCCGTCTGTGGCCAACACGGCAACGACGGTGACACTGCCCGGTGAAGGGGAGTACTGGTGGCGGGTGCGGGCCAAGGCGGGCGCTGAGGACGGGCCGTGGAGCGAGATACGGCAGTTCACTGTGGCTCTGGAGGCGTGCGTGACGCCCGGCGTGCCGACGCTGCTGTCGCCCGCCGACGGCAGCGATACCGAGGACCTGACCCCGACGTTCGCCTGGGATGACGTGGCCAACGCCACTGAGTACGAGATCATCATCGGTGAGAACCCCGGCCTGCCCGAGGCGATCATGGTCGGCCACCCTACCGCGCCGACGTACACGTTCCCCGACCCGCTGGAGGTCAATACGACCTACTACTGGGCAGTGCGCGCCCACAACACGGCTGGCGACTGCGACCTGAGCAGCGCCTGGAGCGAGTCGTGGACCGTGTCGATCGTGGAAGAGGTTGTGCCCCTAATGTCGACGGCCTTCCTGCCGATGATCATCGACGTTCCCTACGTCCCGCCGGCGATTCCGCTGCTCAACGGCGACTTCGAGCAGGGAGCTACGGTCTGGGCTCAGATGTCCGTTCAGGGCTGGCCAATCATCGTCAACAGTGATGAGGTGGAGGGTTTGCCAACCCACAGTGGTATCTGGTCGGCCTGGCTGGGTGGCGACGACGACGAGATCTCCTACGTCGAGCAGGAAGTGACTGTGCCGTCCAGCCAGCCCTATCTGGCCTATTACTACCTGATCGACTCCGGCGACCTCTGTGGCTTCGACTTTGGTGGTGTGTTGGTCAACGACACAGTGGTCGAACAGTACGACCTGTGCGGCGACAGCAGCATGACCAGCTATGGCCGCCGTGTCGTCAATCTGACGGCCTATGCCGGGCAGACAGTGATGCTACAGATTCGGGCCGAGACCGACGGCAGCGCGGTCAGCAACTTGCTCGTCGATGACGTGTCCTTTGCCAGCAGCGCGACGGCCGTGGCTGGTAATCCGGCCACCGCCGCCAGCGGGTTGTTAAAGACCGCGCCCGCTCTGGGGCAGCGCGCCCCTGGCGGGGCGGCCGAGCGCCTGCTCGGCTCCGACCGATAACGCCATAGACCTGACAGGTTGCAGAAAACCTGTCAGGTCGGGAACGTTGTCAGGATCGACCAGACCTGACGGGTTTCAAAGAACCTGTCAGGTCTTTCGTTATATCGTCAGAATGATCCCGGCCACGGTGAAGTAGATGAACAGCCCGGTCGCATCGACCAGGGTGCTCATGGCCGGGCCGGAGACGACGGTCGGGTCGATCTTCAGCCGGTGGGCAAAGATGGGCAACAGCGAACCGAGCGCGTTGGCCCAGATGACGATGGTGGCGATGGAGACCGACACCGTCAGGGCCACGGCCTCCCCCGTGCCCCACAGCATCGCCCGGCCATAGGCCACCACGCCCATGACCAGACCCAGCACCACGCCCACCGCCAGTTCGTGAGCCAGCGGCTTGAGCAGGCCACGCTTGTCCAGGTCTTCGACGGCCAGGGCGCGAATAATGGTGCTCGTCGTCTGCGAGCCGGCGTTGCCGCCCGTGCCGATGAGCAGCGGGATGAAGAAGGCCAATGAGACCACGGCGGCCATCGTTTCCTCGAAGTGGCGCAGAACGCTGCCGGTGAGCGTTTCGGTCAGGAACAGCAGCAGCAGCCAGCCGACGCGCTTGCGGACGACGGTCAGGACAGACGAATCGAGGTAGGGCCGATCGAGTGGCTCCGTACCGCCGAAGCGCTGGAAGTCCTCGGTGGTCTCCCTGTCTCTTATACACATCTCCGAGCCCACGAGACCGTACTAGATCTCGTATGCCGTCTTCTGCTTGAACAAAAAAAAACGTAATATATCCAACATCAACTA
>CALLZA010000196.1 GCA_937858165.1 uncultured Ardenticatenia bacterium | reverse complement strand
TTTAGCTGTTGTGTCGGTGATACTGAGTCTACCGGTTGTTTTTGTGTACAAGCAGAAGACGGCATACGAGATCTAGTACGGTCTCGTGGGCTCGGAGATGTGTATAAGAGACAGCGCCGGCGCAGCGCCACCCAGAGCAGGCCGAAGCACCACGGAAACCAGGCCACGCCGACCAGCAACTCGTACCAGCCCAGCCACAGCAACAGCGCCAGCCCGCCCGACAGGACGAAGAGCAGCCCGGCCCACAGCCGGAAAACGCCGCGCACACCGAAGACGTGGGCCAGAAACCACTGGCCAAAGCCAGCCGCCAGCAGCGACAGGAAGAGCGACACCTTCATGCCGTTGACGCCGCCCCACAGCAGCACCGGCATGGTGGCCACCGGATTCCAGAAGTGGTTGACCGGATCGCCGGCGTGGGGGAAGCCGGTCAGCATGTACGGGTTCCACAGGGGGATCTCCCCGTAACGGCGCAGCCCGATGTCGGCCAGGATGGGCAGGGTGGCGCTCTCGTTC
This sequence comes from uncultured Ardenticatenia bacterium, assembly GCA_937858165.1. Classification (GTDB taxonomy): domain Bacteria; phylum Chloroflexota; class Anaerolineae; order Promineifilales; family Promineifilaceae; genus Promineifilum. The sequence continues at coordinate 5,470 of CALLZA010000196.1, read as the reverse complement.
TGCTCGGCCGTCTGGGCCAACTGGTGCGGGTCGAAGTCAAGCAGCGCGGCGCGGCTGTAGAGGGTCACGACCACGACGATGAGGAGCCACTCCAGCAACGGGCCGAGGGGCAGTCGCCGGAGGATGGCCAACCGAGGCGACGCGATTGCGAGCATAATCGGCTATAATACCATTCAAATGAGCGGCCAACACCCTAACCGCGTCGCGCTGGAAGCCGTCTGTCCTCGCTTTCAGTTGCACATCCTCTACGCCTTCGGCGGGCGCGGGCGCGAGGCGCTGGGTTGGCTGCACGGCAGCGCCCTGTCGCCCGGCCCGTCCGACCTCGACATCGGCGTGAAGCCGGCCGAGCTGCTGGACGTGCGCCGTAAGGTGGAGTTGGCTATCGATCTTGAAGACCTGTTCGGCGTGAACCGGGTCGATCTGGTCGTTCTGCCGGAGGCCGACCCTTTTCTGGCCGTGAACGTCATCCGCGGCGAGCGCCTCTTTGCCGACGACAGTTACCTGGCCGATGAGTACGATCTGTACGTCCTGCGCCGCGCCGCCGACCTGTTGCCCTTCGAGCGCGAGCGGCAGCGACGCATTCTGGAGGGCAGTCGATGATGCCCGGCCCCGTCTCGCAACGGGTTGTCCTCGATCGGCTGGAGTGGGTGGCGCGAATGACGGCCGAGATCGCCACGCTGCCGCTGGATGACAAGGCCGCTTTTGACGATACTCTGTAAGCACACACAGAGGCGGGCACAAGGCCCGCCTCTGTGTCCGTCTACACACACCAGCCCTTACGGCCGCCGCCGCCGCGACCACCCCAACCCGACCACAGCCAGCAGCGGCAGCAGCATTGCCGACGCGCAGCCGGGCACGCCGACGCCAAACGCTTCCACCCCTCCGCTCGGCGTTGCTTCGTCGCTGATTGGCGTCGGGAACGGTGCGGGTGTCGCCTCGCCCTGGGCAATGGGCTGCTCGCTCTCCGGCGTCGTTGCCGGCAGTGTCACCTCAGTTGCCGTGTCTCCTTCAGTGGTAATGCGATAGGCCACGCCATCGACGACCACCAGCACCTCCTCGCCCAGCGCCAGCGCCGCGCCAAGTTCCGGTCGTGCGCTCAGCAGCTCGAAGTAGGCGTCGGAGGCGAACGGGATGACCGCCGGCTCGCCCGCCGTGGCGTCATAGGCGCTATCGACCCACACGCCGCCGCGCAGGAAGAAGGTGCGGTCGCCGGCTATCTGCACCGGCGCGGCGGCCACGACCGCGCCGGGGGCTGCGCCGTCGGCTACAGTCATTGTTGCCATCGGCAGCGGCGCTTCGGCCGCGGCCAGGTCGCTTTCGGCGTCGGCCCGCTCCACGGCCGCCGCACCACTAACCGCGTCCGGCGCGGCCAGCGCCAACTCGGCCTGCTCCATGAGTTGCGGGGCGCTCTGGGCGGCGATGTCGTCCTCCTCGATGAGGAAGCTGGTGTAGGGGGTGATGATGCCGTAGCGCGTGCTCAGGGCGACGATGCTCTGCACCAGTTCGGCGTCCTCGCCGCGCAGGCGGATCTGCTGCATCAGGTGGCCGATGGCTCGCGTGGCCCACAGCCGGGGAATGAACGCCTCGCCCCCTGCGGCGCGGAAGGTCTGGTCGGCATAGGTGAACGTCTGCGGGCGGCCGTTGGTTGTGCCGCTCAGGGTGATCGTCGCCGGCCCGCCCTCGCGATAGCGTCCGGCCACGACCAGTTGCGTCCCGGCGAACAGGTCGGGCAGTTGCACCGGGTAGACGTCGTGGACGGCCACGCCGCCGAAGTCGATGGCGATGTCGGTCAGCACCGGCGCGCCGACGCGGGCGTAGAAGGCGCTGACCGCCTCGTCGATGGCCTGACCGGGGCGAACGTAGGTCGTCGCGCCGCGGTGGTTCTGGGCCAGCGTGTCGAGCAGGGTCGTGTCCACGTCGTCGCCGACGCCGAAGGCGAAGAGGCGGGCGTTGGCCGGCAGGGCGGCGGCCACGTTCTCCAGCAGCAGCCCGGTGTTGGTGATGCCCTCGGTCGCCAGGCCATCGGTCAGGAAGATGATCGTCGTCGGCCGCTCCGGCCCCACCAGCGCCGCCGCCTCCAACAGCGCGCCGCTGATGTTGGTGCCGCCGGCGGCGAACAGGCCATCGATGTGGGTGGTGGCAGCCACCACTTCGGCCGCTTCTCCCGCCGGCAGCAACGCCGGCGCGTAGCGGTTGACGGTCGTGTTGAAATCGACCACGGCGAAGCGGTCGTCGGGGTTCAGATGCTCGACCACGTAGCGCGCCGCGCTGCGGGCCTGGGTCATCTTTTCCCCCTCCATGCTGCCCGACGTGTCGAGCACCAGGATGACGTCCTTGGCCACCACCTCGCCCGGCTCGATGCCCGGGGCAACGAGCAGGACGAAGAAGCCGTCCTCGCCCGCCGCCTGATAGCTCAGCAGGTTCAGGCCGATCGCCTCCGGCGCGACGGTGTAGTACAGCTCGAAGTCGTCGAGCGGCGGGTTGGCCGCCTCATAGCCAACGGTGGCGCGGAAGTCGCCGTCTCGGCTGATGCTGACGCGGTGGCTGGGCGAGTAGAGGGTGCGGATGGCCTCGTCCGACGCCAGCTCGACGCGGATGCTCTGCTGCGCCGGCGGCGTGTCGCTATAGACCCCGGCCGACTGGGGGTAGACGTAGCGGAACGCGCCGTTGTCGGCCGTTAGCAGCGTGGTGTACTCGATCTCGATCAACCGCTCTTCGCCCGGCGGGATGGGGAAGACGTTGGCCTGGATGGCGTCCTGGCCGACGTACTCCAGCAGGGCGGGGTCGCGCAGTTGGCGCACGATGGCGTCGTAGACGGCGCGCGCCTCGCCGGCGGGCATCAGCTTGGCCTCGATGGGCGCGCCGTCGACCCACATGGTCAGTTGGCTGACGGCCGCGCCGGGCGGCAGGGGGAAGTAGTACGTCCCTTCCAGCAGCCAGTCGTTGGGGTTACGGAAGAGCTGCTCGACATGGGTCGTGGCCACCTGGTCAGCGATAGTCACCTCGACGCGCTGGTAGGGAATCTCCAGCCCGTCCATGTTCCAGACCGGCGGCGGGCAGAAGTCGATGCAGATGGGCGGGTCGATGGGCGGGACGGCGGGTGCTTCGGTCGTCCGTGGCGGCGGTTCGTCCTGCGCCCGCGCCGCCGGCACGAGCAGTGCGGCTAGCGCCAACAGCAAAAGGGGAATCAGGCTTTTCTTCATCGCGTCCTCCTCAGGATGATCTAATGGAGAGACGCGGGTTGTAAGGAGAAGGTTCCCCTGCTCTCCTTGTTCCATCCCTCCCTCCGCTATACAATCCCCTTACACAACCCAAATCCAACCACGGTGACGCTCTGAACTCGTCACTCGTCACCTGTCACTCGTAACTACCCATGTCTATCTTCGACAAAATCGACAAAGTCGTCGATCGCTATACCGAAATCGAACAGCAGATGGCCGATCCCGACGTGTTGGCCGACCACGTCCGCCTGACCGAGCTGGCCCAGGAGCGCACCGACCTGAGCGACCTGGTGGAGACCTACCGCGCCTATCGCCAGCGCGACGACCAGCTGGCCCAGGCCCGCGAGATGGCCGCGGCCGAAGAGGATGAGGAGATGGCCGCCCTGGCCGCCGCGGAGGTCGAGGAGCTGTCGGCCGAACTTGAACAGTTGACCGCCCGCCTGCGCTCCCTGCTCATCCCCCGCGACCCCCGCGACGACCGCAACGTCTTCATCGAAATCCGCGCCGGCGCGGGCGGCGACGAGGCCGGCATCTTCGCCGCCGACCTGCTGCGCATGTACAGCCGCTACGCCGAAGGCCGTCGCTGGAAGACGGAGATCGTGGATGAGAGCGAGACGGGCATTGGCGGCTACAAGGAGGTCATCCTGGCCGTCAAGGGCAAGGGGGCCTATTCGCGGCTGAAGTTCGAGAGCGGCGTCCATCGCGTTCAGCGGGTGCCGCAGACCGAGGCCCAGGGGCGCATCCACACCAGCACGGCCACGGTGGCCGTCATGCCCGAACTGGATGACGTCGACATCACCCTCGACGAGCGCGACCTGATCATCACGGCCGAGTTCTCTTCCGGCCCCGGCGGCCAGCACATGCAGAAGAACGCCACGGCCGCCCGCGTCGTGTACAAGCCGACAGGCATGTTCGTCAAGATTCAGTCCGAGCGCAGCCTGACGCAGAACAAGCGGCTGGCGATGGCTATCATCCAGGCCCGGTTGCAGGAAGTGGAGCAGGACAAGCAGAGCGCGGCCGTGGCCGCCGAGCGCAAGGCCCAGGTGGGCAGCGGCGACCGCAGCGAGAAGATTCGCACCTACAACTACCCGCAGTCGCGCGTCACCGACCACCGCGTCGGCTTCACCAGCTACAACCTGCCCGTGGTCATGGACGGCGACCTCGATCCGTTCATTGACGCGCTGGCGCTGGCCGATGAGACGGAGAAGCTGGCCGCGGCGACAGAATAAGAAATGGAACCACAGATTTCACAGATTATTGCACTCTTTAATCTGTGAAATCTGTGTAATCTGTGGTTCCGTTTCTTCAATGAGTAAAACATGACTGAGCTTGTGTATCAGCCCAAAGGCCTGTATTTTGAAGACTTCGAGATCGGCGTGAAGCTGCGCACGGCCGGCCGGACGATCACCGAGGCCGACATCGTCACCTTCGCCGGGCTGTCGGGCGATTTCAACCAGATTCACACCAATGCCGAATACGCCGCGGCCGACACCTTCGGCCAGCGCGTCGCCCACGGCCTGCTCGTCCAGTCGATTGCCACCGGGCTGGCGGTGCAGTCGGGGGTCATCGAGGGCACGGTGCTGGCCTTTCGCGAGCTGGATGCCAAGTTCAGCCTGCCCGTCTTTATCGGCGACACCGTCCATGTGGAGATCGAGATCGTCGACAAGAAACCCTTGCCGCGGTTGCGCGGTGGCAACGTGGTCATGAAGTATGCCGTTGTCAACCAGGGCGGTCAGGCAACCCAGCGCGGCAACTGGACGATGTTGGTCAAGAGCCGAGGAGAATGATCCGCAGATTCGGCAGATTTAGCAGATTTCAAGAGAAGACGCTCACGCCAAGGCGCAAAGAAGCAAAGCCGCCAAGCCCTTTCTTCTTTGCGCCTTGGCTCCTTCGCGCCTTTGCGTGAGCTTTTCTGTAATCGGCCTAATCTGCGGATAACTTTCAGGAACCTCTCGCCCGACCGCGGCGTCAAGTAGACGATATGCAAGATAAGAAAGACCGCCAGGAAGACGAAGACCCCACCGGCCCGGAGCGCCGCTCTACGCCGCTGCAACCCAGTTCGCGCCACACCCCGCCGCCGGGCGAGCCGGAAACGATCTCCCCTGTCTCTTATACACATCTGACGCTGCCGACGAGCGCTCTAGTGTAGATCTCGGTGGTCGCCGTATCATTAAAAAAAAAACACACGATACACACAGGACACAGCAGCAGATACAAGAAGAGCACAACTACGAAGAGTGGGGACAAGA
>CALLZA010000195.1 GCA_937858165.1 uncultured Ardenticatenia bacterium | reverse complement strand
GCGGAGGCGGGGCGGGGGTGGGGGCCGGGCTGGCGCCCGGGGTGCCGGTGGCCCAGGCCGGGCGGCGGCGCGTGGCCGGGTGGCGCGCCCGGCTGCGTGGCCGCATCGCCGCGGCGCTGGCGACGGCCGGGCCTTGGGCCGGCCTGGCCCCCCACGTCGCCTTCATCCAGCAGCGAGCGGCCGACGTGGAAACGACGCAGGCGCGCTTCGCCGCCGCCCGCCGCCGCCGCGAGGCGGAGCCGCTGCTCGACGAGCTGGCGGCCATCGAGCGCGACGTGGCCGAGCGCCACGCCCTGCTGGACGAGCAGGCCGGCCGGCTGCGCTACCTCGAACTGGACGTCGACCACATCGTCGCCCTGGCCGCCGGCGACGCCGACGCGCTGCCGCCCGACGACCCGTCGCGGCCGAAGCGCGACCGCGCCCTTAACCTTATCGCCCACCATACGGCCCAGGCCCACGCCGCCACCCGTTATGAAGACGCTTCTCTGGCGCTGTCACGCGCCGCTGACCTGGCCAACCGGCTGGCTGTATAATTACTTTGGCTAATTGCCATAGGGTACTGTTCACTAGTACTTTTAGGCAAGTAATCCTGCGTATTTTCTTGCTACATTGCGCCGTCGTGATATGATTGTCTAACTTCTAACCAGCAGTTCGGTCCGAATGGCCTTTCGCGGCGCTGCAACGCGGTGAGGCTACACTACTACAGTTGATTGGGTAAGCCAGGGGCGCGGAAGTTTTACTATCCACACTCAACCCGCTTTCCAACCCGCTTCCCCTTGTGGAGCGAGTCCGTCGTCTCTCGTCGGGAATCCATTCGGATTTCCAGTTGCGTCAACCTGAGCCGGTGCGGCGGCGCGGAACTGCCGTCGAAAGGAGACAACGTCCCAAACGAGTAAGCCCAACCACTGACCATCTTTGTTCTCGCGCTGCCTCCGCGCAGCACAACTTGTTGACTATTGCCAGTCTAGTTAGAGAGATCAGATGAGCCATGAGTAAGAGGAACCTTCTTCTGTTGGTGTTGCTTATCGGCGTGTTGATGGCGGTGATACCCGCCTTCGCCGCTGACTCCGACGTTCAGGCGCCGGCCAAAGCGCCGGCCAACGACATCTACATCGTGCAGATGGTCGGCAATCCGGTAGGCGCCTATACCGGCGGTGTGGCCGGTCTGCCCGCCACCCGGCCACAGGCGGGCGCCAGTGTTGACCGCAACAGCCCGGCGGTCAACGGCTACGCCAATCATCTGCGTCAGCAGCAGAATGATGTCGCGGCCAGCGTTGGCGCCGACAAGCTTTACTCCTACGTCTACGCCTTCAACGGCTTTGCCGCCGAGATGAGCCAGGCCGACGCGGCCAAGCTGCGGCAGAATCCCAACGTTGTGGCCGTCACCAAGAACGAGATGGTCACCGTCGACACCTCGTCCACCCCCGACTTCCTGGGCCTGACGGCCAGGAAAGGCCTGTGGGCCAAGCTGGGCGGCGTTCGCGCCAATGCCACCCCTATGCGCCCCGGCCCGGGTGAAGACATCGTGATCGGCATCATCGATTCCGGCATCTGGCCCGAACAAGGCAGCTTTGCCGACCGCAATGCGGCTAACAAATTCATGTACAAGCCCCTGGCGGGCTGGTCGCCGGCGTGTGAGATTGGTGAGGAGTTCACCGCCGCCAACTGCAACCGCAAGCTCGTCACTGCGCGCTACTTCAATGCCGCGTGGGGCGGCGACGCCGGTATTGATGCCCTACGTCCGTGGGAGTTCAACTCGCCGCGCGACTACAACGGCCATGGCACGCACACTGCCTCCACCGCCGGCGGCAACTACGGCGTCATGCCCACCGGTCCAGCGACCGTCTTTGGCCCCATCAGTGGTATCGCCCCGCGGGCGCGCATTGCCGCTTACAAGGCTCTGTGGTCCACCGTAGACGCTTCCACCGCCAGCGGTCAGACGGCTGACCTGGTGGCAGCCATCGACCAGGCCGTGGCCGACGGCGTGGACGTCATCAACTACTCCATCAGCGGTTCGCAGACGAACTTTGCCGACCCGGTGGAGATCTCCTTCCTCTTTGCCGCCGACGCCGGTGTCTTTGTCGCCGCTTCGGCCGGCAACAGCGGCCCGACCGCCTCGACCGTGGCCCATCCCAGCCCGTGGATCACCACCGTGGCCGCCGGAACCCACAACCGCAGCGTCTCGGGCAGTGTGACGTTGGGTAACAACGTGACCTACTATGGCGCGTCGATAGCCTCCGGCGTCGGCCCGGCCCCATTGATCAACTCCGACGTGGCCGGTCTGCCCGGCGCGAATGCGACGATGGTCAACCTGTGCTACAGTGCAGGTGACAACGGCGGCGTGCCCGTGCTCGACCCGGCCATTGTGGCCGGCAAGATCGTCGTCTGCGAACGCGGTGTGACGGCGCGCGTCAACAAGAGCCTGGCTGTGCAGCAGGCCGGTGGCGTGGGCATGATCCTGGTCAACCCGGCGGCCCAGTCCCTGAATGCTGACTTCCATGTCATCCCGACCGTCCACTTGCAGAACACGGACAAGGCCGCTGTCGAAGCCTATGCGGCCACGGCCGGCGCCACGGCCACGATTAACCCGGCCACCTTTGACTACAACACGCCGGCGCCGTACACGGCCAGCTTCTCCTCGCGCGGCCCGCTGCGGGCCGGCGCGGGCGACCTACTGAAGCCTGACCTCATCGCTCCTGGACAGGACATCCTGGCCGCGGTAGCGCCTCCGGGCGGCGGCGGTCTGCTGTTCAACCTGTATAGCGGCACCTCCATGTCCAGCCCCCACGTGGCCGGCCTGGGCGCGCTGATGATGGACCTGTATCCGACCTGGTCGCCGATGAGGATCAAGTCGGCCCTGATGACCACCGGCTATGACGTGCTGGATGGGGCCAACAGTAACCCGTTGGTGATCTTCAGCCAGGGCGCCGGCCACGTACGGCCCAACAGCGCCATGGATCCCGGCCTGGTGTTCGACTCCAACGCCAACGACTGGCTGGCCTTCCTGTGCGGCACGACGACGGCGGTTGGCGCGTCCACCTGCGCGGCCCTCAGCGGCGCGGGCTACTCGCTCGACCCCAGCGACATGAACGTGGCCTCCATCGCCATTGGCGACCTGCCCGGCTCGCAGACGGTACGCCGCACGGTCACCAACGTGACCGGTCGCGCGACCTACAACGTCTCCGTCACCGGCCTGAGCGGGATCAACGTGACGGTGACCCCGTCCACCTTCACCCTGGCCAAGAACGCCTCGCAGACGATTGAGATCACCTTCTCCAACGCCTCGGCGCCGCTCAACGCCTACGTTGGCGGCCAGATCACCTGGAGCAACGCCAAACACGACGTGCGCGTGCCCGTCGTCATCCGCCCGGTGGCCCTCGGCGTGCCGGCCCAGGTATCTGGTACCGGTGCCCCGATCTCCTATCCGGTCAAGTTTGGCTACACCGGCGCGTTCACGGCCGCGCCGTACGGCCTCGTTGCCGCCACGATCGAGAGCCGCACCGTGCTCGACGACCCGACCGACGGCTCTTGCTCGCTGACCGCGCCCAACGCGCAACTGCACCCGGTGGTTGTCGCCGCCGGCACGACCTACGCTCGCTTCTCGCTGTTCGACGAGTTCACCGATGGCGATGACGACATCGACCTGTGCGTCTACCGCGGCACGACGCTGGTCGGCAGCAGCGGCAGCGGCACGTCGGCCGAAGAGGTCAGCGTGGTCAACCCGACGGCTGGTAACTACACCGTCGTCGTTCATGGGTGGGGCACCGACGGCCCGGACGCGCAGTACGCGCTGTTCTACTGGCTGCTGGATAGCACCGACGCCGGCAACATGACCGTCACGGCTCCGGCCGCGGCTGTCATCGGCACGGCCGGCACGATCAACCTGACCTTCAGCGGTCTGGCCCCGGCCACCAAGTACCTCGGTTCTGTTGCCTATAGCGGCACCAGCGGCTTGCCGAACCCGACGATTGTCCGGGTTGACACGCCGTAACGCTTATCCACACGGCGCGACCCATCGTTAAGGTGGGTCGCGTCCTCTTCATCGAGGCGTGGCCCGCTTTCCGAAGCGGGCCACGCCTTTTTCGTTTCCCGCGCTACTGGAGACCTGACCGGTGGGCGGCCGGATAGGCCGCAATGGTCGTGAACTTGATGGCCGCTCACCGGTCAGGTCGGGCGATGGGGCATAAAATTGCGCTAAGCCGAGGGGTGGCGGAAGCAAGTGACGAGGTGGTCGTTGACGAGGCCGACAGCCTGCATGTAGGCGTACATGATCGTCGGGCCGACGAAGCGGAAGCCGCGCCGTTTCAGGTCGGCGCTGAGGGCGCGCGACTCGGCCGTCTCCGCCGGCACGTCGGCCAGCGTGGCCGGAGTGTTGACGATCGGCTGCCCGCCGACAAAGCCCCACACGTAGGCGTTGAACGTGCCGAACTCGCGCTGCACGGCCAGGAAGGCGCGGGCGTTGCCGACGGTGGCGTTGATCTTCAGCCGGTTGCGAACGATGCCGGGATCGGCCAGCAGGGCGGCGATGCGCGCCTCGTCAAAGGTGGCCACGGCCGCGGGATCGAAGCCGGCGAAGGCGCGGCGGTAGGCGTCGCGCTTGCGCAGGATGGTGAGCCAGCTCAGCCCGGCTTGCGCCCCCTCCAGGATGAGAAACTCGAACAGCGTGCGGTCGTCGTGGACGGGCACGCCCCACTCGTCGTCGTGGTAGGCCAGGTAGAGCGGGTCACTCCCGGCCCAGGGGCAGCGGTTCAGGTCGGTCATGGGAGGAGAGTAGCGCAACGACGGCAAAAAGAAAACCCCGGAGGGTGCTGGGGCCTCCGGGGTCAATTTGGGCGCGGATCGGGGGGATGGAGGAGGACACGAAACACGAATTGAGAGAGAAGCGTTTGACATTCCTCCGATCAGAACGCCCAAGCGGCAATTACGAATGGACGGTAGCCATGCGCCCTTGCAGGCGCTGGCCGAGGACGATGAGGGCGCTGCCGGTGATGAGCAAAGAGCGGCGATAGGCGTGGCGCAGCGCACGGCGGGGCGGGCGCGGCGTCTGGTGGTACGCCTCGGCCGCGGCCCGGGCCAGTTGGCGGTGCTGTTGCATCCGCAGTTCGGCGTCGTAGAGATTCGGGTTCATGTCACTTTCCCCTTGTGGCGCGGGCCGCATATCCCGCGCCCTACAACCGGCGGTGGTTGAAGACGCGGTTAAGAAACCCGCGCCATGCTCGATTCCGTTCGGGCCAGGTAGGCCCCCAGCGCGGCCAGCGTGTTGTCCACGCGCTCGCCGTTCAGATGGTAACACTTGGCCCCGTTACAGCGGCGTTCGCTGAGGAAGCCGGCGGCGCTCAGTTGTTGCAGGTGGCGCGACGCGCCGGATTGGCTCAGGTCGAGCAGGCCGATCACGTCTTGCGAGCGCAACTCCCCTTGCTCGGCCACCAGCCGCAGGATGCTCAGCCGCGTGTCGTCGGCCAGGGCGCTGAGCCGCACCAGCAACTCGGCCCGCGTCAGCTCCGGGGCGGCCTCACCGGCGTCTTGCGGCTGGCGCGCGCCGAAGAGAATCCACAGCCGCCCGCCAGCCTCGATGCGGGCCGTGTAGGGGCCGACGTGGGCCGAGGGCACGAAGGTGACGCGCGCCGCGTCGTCGATCTTGTGGCACCACTTATCGTCTTTCAGTGGCTGGCCGAGGACGTACTCGGCCGCTGCGCTGCGCTCCATGCTGTCCAGATCGACGCCGTCGAAGGCGCGCACCGCCTTCTGGAGCATCGGCCGCACCCGCTCCCACTCGACGGCCAGATACTTGTACCACATGGCCCGCAGGTGGCCGACGATGAGCTGTTGCAGCGCCGGCGGGTCGAGCAGGTAGGTATAGGCCTGCCCCTCGATCTCGACGATGACGTGTTCGCCGAAGCCGCGCCGCAGAAAGGCCAGAAAGGTGTTGACGTCGGCCAGGATGGCGTCATGGCTTGGCCGCGCGTCCCTCGCGCCCCCCTCGTTTAAGCGGG
>CALLZA010000194.1 GCA_937858165.1 uncultured Ardenticatenia bacterium | reverse complement strand
TAGCTGGAGCCGCGAGTGGATCTGGGTGATGAGGACGATGGGCGCCATGACGCCGACCAGCGAATCGGTGATGAGCATCAGGCCGGGGCTGAACATGATGTTGAGCATGCGCACGTCGTTGGTGGCGCGGGCCATGATGTCGCCGATGCGCTGGCGGTTGTGGAAGGTCTGGCTCTTGCCCAACAGACTGGCGTAGAGCGTATCGCGCGAGTCGCGCTCGATGCGCTGGGCCATGAACTCGAAGGCCGAGTTGCGCGCCAGGCCGAACGTGCCCTGCAAGGCGGCCGAGCCGAAGACGGCCAGCGCCAGCAAAGCCAGCGTGCGCGTCGGCCAGTCGGGCGTATTGAGCAGGTCGAAGCCGCGGCCGATGAGGACCTGGATGTAGCTGGCGGCGAAGTTGTTGATGACGGCGGCGATGATGGCGATGAGCGGCAGATACCAGTAGTGGGCCAGTTGGGAGGCGATCCAGCGCACCGGGCCGCGGCGGTCGAACTGCCTCTCGTTTTCCAGGCGGAATTCGCGGTTGGTCATGGGCTTGGACTTGTGTCGGAGCAAACAAACGTTCTAGACGAAACGCCATTATAGCTGCGGGTGGGGTGCAGTACAACCACTTTTATTTGTGCAAATCTTCACAAAAGGCGATGACATTCGTCACCTGAGGGCACAATGCATGATCCCACGCTGCCTCGCTTTAACCAAGGTTCAAAATCACTTTGCGGCCGGCCCATTTTTGTTTAACTGCGCTGCAATCGGGGGTTAACGCCGGGGGCTTGTGGACGCGGTTTGTCTGTCGATAATAGGGCCATGGAGACCTGTTGGGAGTGATCGAGAATGCTTATGCCTAAGTGGCGTGTGCCGACCGGCCACAAATTCGACCAGCCGCTGCGCAACGTGGCCATTGGCAAGTACGCAAGGAGCCAACCATGAGCACAGAACTGTGCAAGCTGAAGAAGTCGCTCAAGGGGGATCTGCCCTCTTACATCTTGCTGGTCAATCAGCCGCGGTTCGTCTGCACCAACTGCGGCCGCGTGGCCAACAAGAAGAAGAACCTGTGCAGCCCCGAACGGCTCAAAGCGAAGTAAACACTTCTCGATGCCTTGGCGTGGCGTTGTGTGCGTCGATTGACCAAGATTTAGATGACCGACCTGGCTCTCAGGTCGGTCACTTCCTTTTCTGAATACCCCAACTCCCGCAAGATGGCGTCGCTATGCTCCCCCAGCGAGGGCGGCGCGTCGCGGACGGTGGCCGGCGTGGCGCTCAGCTTGGCCACCGGGCCGAGCACCTGTTGCGGCCCCCGCGCCGGATGCGTTACCCACTGCACCATGTCGCGGGCGGCCGTTTGTGGGTCGGCCAGCGCCGTGGGCACGTCGTTGATGGGCGCAGCCGGGATACGCGCTGCGCTCAGCCGCGCCAGCCAGTCGGCTGCCGGTCGTTCCCGGAACACCTCGACCAGCCGCGGGATCAGCTCTGCGCGCGCCGCCACACGGCCGGCGTTGGTCGCGTAGCGCGGCTCGGTGGCCAGGTCGGGCCGCCCGGCCAGGGCGCAGAAGCGCTGCCACTGGGCGTCGCTGCCGATGCCGACGACAATCGGCTCGTCGGCCGCGGCGAAGGTCTCATAAGGGACAATGTTGGCGTGGGCGTTGCCGTGGCGCTGCGGGGAAGTGCCGGCGAAAGCGTTGTGGGCGACGTTGGCCAGCCAGCCGATCTGGGCGTCGAAAAGAGCGACGTCGATGTACTGGCCCCGCCCGGTGCGCTGGCGGTGGTGCAGCGCGGCCAGGATGGCCGTGGCGGCGTAGAGCGCGGCGCTGATGTCGACGATGGCCACGCCGACCTTGTGCGGCTCTCCCTCGGCCGGGCCGGTGATGCTCATCACACCCCCTTCGGCCTGGATCATGAAGTCGTAGCCCGGCCGGTCGCGGTAGGGGCCGGTCTGGCCATAGCCAGTGATAGCGCAGTAGATCAGCCCCGGCTGCGTCGCCGCCAGCGTGGCGTAGTCCAGGCCAAACGTCGCCATCGTGCCGGGCATGAAGTTCTCGACGACGACGTCGGCCCCGGTGATGAGGCGGCGGGCGATGGCCTGCCCTTCGGCCGCTTTCAGATCGAGCGTCAGGCTGCGCTTGTTGCGGTTGGCGGTCTGGTAGTAGGCGCTCTGGGCCGTCCCTACCGACGGCTCGCCCACCCAGGGTGGCCCCCAGGCGCGGGTCGGGTCGCCGCTGCCCGGCTGCTCGATCTTGATCACGTCCGCGCCGTAGTCGGCCAGCAGCATGGCGCAGTATGGCCCGGCCAGGACGCGGGAGAGATCGACGACGCGAATGTCAGCGAGGGCGTGGGGATGGTTCATAGGTAGTAGAGAAGAGCTCACGCAAAGGCGCAAAGAACGCCAAGAAGAATCCTGTTTGCGCCCTTTGCCCCCTTTGCGTCCTTTGCGTGAGCCTCTTTATCTTAGGGCAGGTTCTCGATCTCGACCGGATCCAGCGGCTCGCCGGGCTCGAAGCCAAACACGCGGCCGTAGAAGTACAGTTCGTTCTCCATTGCCTGCTTGAGGTTGGCCGCCTGGCGGAAGCCGTGCCCCTCGCCCTCAAAAGCCACGTAGGCCACCGGCAACTCCTTGTTGCGCGCGGCGATGAACATCGCCTCCGACTGCGCCGGCGGCACGACCTTGTCCTCCAACCCCTGGAAGAGGATGAGCGCCGCGCTGCACTGATCGGCGAAGTAGATGGGCGAACGCTCTACGTAGAGGTCGCGCCCCGTCGGGTAGGGGGCGATCAGCTTGTCATTGTAGCGTGACTCGAACTTATGCGTCTCCTGGGCCAACGCCTCGGCGTCGCTGATGCCGTAGTAGCTGGCCGCGGCCTTGAAGACGCGGTGGGCGGTGATGGCTCGCAGCGTGGTGTAGCCGCCGGCGCTGCCGCCGCGGATGATCAGCCGCTCACCGTCCACCCGCCCCTGTTCCACCAGCCAGCGCGCCCCATTGATGCAGTCGTCCACGTCGACGACGCCCCACTGGCCGGCCAGCCGCTCGCGATAGGCGCGGCCGTAGCCGGTGCTGCCGCCGTAGTTCACGTCGAGGATGGCAAAGCCGCGGCTGGTCCAGTACTGCCGGCTCAGGTTCAGGTCGCCGGTCGTGGCGCTGGTTGGGCCGCCGTGGCTGGTGACGATCAGCGGCGGCAGCTCGCCCGGCGGCGCGCTGTAGTCGCGGTTGCGCGGCGCGTAGAAGTAGCCGTGGGCCGTCAATCCCCCCGTAGTGGGGAACTCGACCGGTTCAGCGATGGACAGGTAGCCCTCATCGACGGCGAAGTCGGTGGAGCGGCGCAGTACCGCAGACCTGTCAGGTCTTCCTAGACCTGACAGGTCTAAGAAGATGACGGCCGCCGCGGCGGTCGGCGACGCGCCAACGTACACGGCGCGCCCATCGGCGATCGCCAGCATCGATCCGGTGTAGGGTACGTCCAGGGTCTGGAGTCGGCCGCCCACCGTGTCCAGCAGGGCCATGAAGCGATGGCCGTCCTGGCTGTAGGTACAGACAATGGTATCAGCGTCTACAAAGCCGTAGGTGGACATGCCGAAGACCCATTGCGGTAGCCCAAATTCGGCGTCCATCGCGTAGAGACGTTCCGCCGGAACGTTCTCCATATCATTCAGCCGGTACAGGTTCCACCACCCGCTGCGGTCGGAGACGAAGTGCAGTGCGCCGTTGTCGCCCGGGCCGGGCGGCGACCACTCGGGCTGGAAGATGGACTCGGTCGAGCCGCCGGCCACGCGGCGGGCGTCGCGCGGCGTGCCGTCGGCGGCCAGCTCGGCCAGCCACAGCTCTGTGCCGTCCCAGGGCATATTGGGGTGGTTCCAGGTCAGCCAGGCCAGATGACGGCCGTCAGGGCTGAGGCGCGGGCTGCTGTAGAAGTCATTGCCCGCGGCCAGGGTGGCGACCGCGCCGTCATTGAGGGCCACGGCGACGAGGCTGTTGACCGCCTCGCCGGGGGCGCTGTGGTCTTCGCGCACGGCCAGCAGCCGTCCACGGGCGGAGTCTACCTGCATGTCGGCGTAGCGCGACTTGTCGGCCGCCGTCAGCGGTTGCGGCACTTCGCCCGGCCGTTGGCGGTAGAGGCGCTGGTCGGCGTCGTTGGCGAAGTAGATTACGCCGTCGTGGACGGTATAGTCACCGCCGCCGTACTCGTGGGCGCGGGTGCGGGCGTTGAAGTCGGGTGGGGTCACGTCTTCCGCCCGGCCATTGGCGAAGCGGACGATGACGTTGCGGCCGCGCTCCGCTGGGCGACCCTCCAACCAGTAGATGTCATCACCGTCGAAACGCGGCTGCGATAGATTGACGCTGCCGCCCAGCAGCAGGTCGGCGGTGATGGGGGATTTCCAGGAGCCGTAAGGGGAGACAAGGGGTGTAGGCATAGGATAGCTCGATGGGAAGTGAGTTCCGGGCCGATAAACCTGTTTTCTGGTCTCGGTCACCAAATCATGTTGCTAAAAAACGAGGCAATCTTCCGATCGTTGCTGACGAGCGGTAACTTCAGTTGGCGGGCCAGCGCGACAATCACCCGATCAGCCGGGTCGCGATGCTCCCAATCGAGGGCAACGCTCTCAAGCCATGTCGTCGTGTCCACCGGCAGGATTTCAAGTTGCGCTGCCCGCTGCAACTTTGCAACGTATTGTTCTATCGATAGAGGAATCTGGAGCGTGCCGCGTTTGACTTTTAACGCAATCTCCCAGATCGAGATCGAACTAACCAGCAATCGGTCTGCCTCTTGAATGGCCTGACGGGCAGTCGCTGAAAGCTGTAGCGGATCGAGCGTCCAGTAGAACAGGGCTGATGTGTCAAGAACTAACACCTAGACTTCACTCCACTCGTCGATCGTCGGTGTGTTAATATCCTCAAAATAGACGACTTGTCCCTGAACATCGCCGAAAATCTCTTGGACGGAGAGTTTAGGTCGAATTGGAACGATTTTTAATACCGGCCGGCCGCGTTCCGTCACGATCAGCTCGCCGCCCGTCGCTTCCAACTCGCGGAACACTTCCAGCATTGTCGCCTTTAGCTTGCTCTTCGAAATTGTCTTTTCCATATTGCACCGCCTAATGTGACCATGGTCATGACTATGGTCATATTACCGGCCAAGATTAGTGACCCGTCAACGGTCAGGCTGCCCACAGTTGCGCCGCCTCCCGTTTGAAAGGCAGCATCTCCCAATAGCGCTGACGGACGTCGACGGGCAGGCGGGCGGCGGCGGCTTCGATCTCGTTGTGCAACCGGTTGAGCGTGGCCGCGGCGCGCTCGTCGCCCAGGGCGGCCAGCACGCGATAGGCGGCCCACAGGCCGCGCTGGGTGTCCTCATTCGTTTCCAGGCCAGTTGTTTCCAGCGTGGGCAAGGCCAACGCCAATAGCTCGCGCGCCGCCGGCAGATCGCCGCTGTCGGCCAGCGCCTCGGCCAACAGCAGGCGGCTCTCGGCCAGCAGATGGGGTTGGGCCAACGCCTGGCGCAGGGCGATGGCTGCCCGCAGCGGGGCGATGGCCTCGGCCGGTTGGCCGGCTTCCAGCTGGACGCGGCCGATGCCATTGAACACGTACCCCTGCGAGGAGCGGTCGCCGGCGGCCTCGAAGCCGCGGGCTGCTTCGTTGTAGTAAGTCAATGCCGTGGCTGTATCCCCCTCGGTGGCGGCGACGAAGGCCAGGTTGAGCAACCACACGTCAACGCCGACCGTATCACCCGTTTCGCGGGCAATGGCCAGCGCCTCCTCAAAGTTGGCCCGCGCGCCGGTCAGATCGCCGGTATCCATCGCCGTGACGCCCAGATTGCCCAGGACAGTGCCGACGCCGGTGCGGTCGCCAATGGCCCGGCCGAGGGCCAAGGACTGCTCGAAGTAGGCCCGCGCCTGCTCATAGTCTGTCTCTTATACACATCTGACGCCGCCGACGAGCGATCTAGGGTAGATTACGGTGGTCGCCGGACCATTAAACAAAAGAGAGAACTAAAGA
>CALLZA010000193.1 GCA_937858165.1 uncultured Ardenticatenia bacterium | reverse complement strand
TCTATGATACGGTGTGTGTGCTGGAAGTCTGAATGTAGGTGCGATGCATTGGTCACACGGTGAGCACGCTCGATATTGCGAGTATTACGTTAAATCATAGAGATTATATATGTACTACTGTTGTTTTTTTTTTCAAGCAGAAGACGGCATACGAGATCTAGTACGGTCTCGTGGGCTCGGAGATGTGTATAAGAGACAGCGCGCCGCCGGTCGTCATCAATGAGATCCTGCCCGGCAACGCCTCGACCAACCTCGACCCGGACAATAAGAACTTTGTGCCCTGGGTCGAACTGCGCAACACCGGCAACACAACCGTCCAGTTGGCCGGCTATCGGCTGACCGACGACCTGGGCACACCGGCGCGTTGGATCATCCCCAGCGGCGTCACCATTCCCGCCGGCGGCTACCTGGTCCTGTGGCTCGACGGCAAGGCGACGGGACGCCACGCCCCCTATGTCCTGGACATGAGCGGCGAGTTGGGCCTGTTCATGCCCGACGGCACCCCGGTGGACAGCGTGACCTTCGGGCCACAACGTCCCGACGTGGCTTACGGCCGCAACAGCAGCGGCGACTGGCGCTACTTCGACCCGGCCACGCCCGGCGCAGCCAACGGCGCGGGCCACGTCGACGCGACCCAACTCGCCCCACCGACGTTCAACCCGCCCGGCGGCTTCTACAGCACGGCACAGTCGGTGGCGTTGAGCGCCGCGCCGGGCACGGTCGTTCGCTACACCACGAACGGCAGCCGCCCCACGGCCAACTCGCCCATCTACAGCGGCCCCATCGCCGTTAGCGGGCCGACGGCCGTGCGCGCGCGGGCCTTCGCCGCCGACAGCCTGCCCAGCCAGGCGGCCACCAGCACCTACCTCATCGGCGTCAATCCCAACCTCGATGTGGTGTCGCTGGTCACCGACCCGGCCTACTTCTTCGACGACTACATCGGCATCTACGTGGACGGCAAAGCGGGCATCGCCAATCCCAATTGCGGCAAGAAGGTCGCCAACTGGAATCAGCCCTGGGAGCGGCCGGTCAGCGTGGAACTGTTCGAGGCCGACGGCCGCGTGCTCCAGCAAGACGGCGGCGTCGCTATCGCCGGCAGTTGCACGCGCAAAGACCCACAGAAACAGATGCAGCTCTTCGCCCGCCCCGGTTATGGCGACGAGGCGTTTAGTGTGGCCCTCTTCGCCGACAAGCCGCTCGACGCCTATGAGCGCATCATCCTGCGCGCCGCCGGCCAGGACGCAGCCAACACGCTGTTGCGCGACGCGCTGGGGCAACAGTTGGTCGTCGGTCGCATGGATGTGGATCGCCAGGCGTATCGCCCGGCGGTGGTGTTCATCAACGGCGCGTTCTGGGGTGTCTACGGCATCCGCGAGCGCATGGATGAACACTTCGTCGTCAGCAACTACGGCCTGGGGCTGAACGAATTCGACATGATCGAGAAGAAGAACGAGGTGTTGGCCGGCTCCATCTCCGGCTGGAACACCCTCTACAGCTACCTCTCGAACAACAGCCCGGCCACGCCCTCCGTCTATAACTACCTCCAGAGCCAGATCGATATCGACGAGTACATCAACTACCAGATACTTGAGATCTATTCCGACAACATCGACTGGCCGCACAACAACATCCGCTGGTGGCGTGCTCATGACGACGGCCAATGGCGCTGGATGGTCTATGACCTGGACGCCGCCTTCGGCCGTGCCACGAAGGGTTACACCAACAACACCTTCAAGTTTGCCGCCGCCACCAAGGGCAAGCGCGCCTATAACGCCCTCGTGCTGCGCCGGCTGATGCTCAACCCGGAGTTCAAGGCCCTGTTCGGCCAGCGCTTCGCCGCCCATCTGAACACGACCTATGAGCCCGACCGCGTCATCGGCGTCATCAACGGCATGGCCAACGCCATCGCGCCGCAAATGCCCAACCACATCACCCGTTGGAACAAGCCCAAGTCGTTGGCCTACTGGCAGAGTGAGGTTGGCCGGCTGCGCACCTACGCCACTTTGCGGCCCGGCTACCTGTGGGGGTATCTGAACAACTTTTTAGGCTCGCCGGGCATTGTCACACTGACGGTAGACCACAACGCCGCCCGCGGCCACGTGACCATCGCCGGCGTGGCCGCGCCGGCCCACTACGAGGGCGGCCACTTCCGCGCCCTGCCGCTGCACCTGACGGCCGAGCCGCTACCGGGCTACGTCTTCGTCGAATGGGCCGAGACGAACGACACCGACCCTACTCTGACCGTCACATTGACCGGCCCAACAACGCTGACCGCCGTCTTCGAACCGGAGCCGTAGGTCGACCAGTCCGCCCATCCTGACTCTTATGTCGCTTAGGAGGAACGTATTCACATGAATCGCTATCGTCTCACTGTCCTGAGCATACTCGTCGCGCTCATCGGCCTGGCCCTGGTCAGCGCGCGCAGCTATGCCGTCGCACCGCCGGTGGTCATCAACGAGGTACTGGCCGGCAACGCCACGACGAACCTCGACCCAGCCTACACCAACTACTCCCCCTGGATCGAGCTGTATAATGCCGGCGGCTCGGCCGTGAACCTCGGCGGCTATCGTCTCTCTGATGACGTCGCCAACCCGGCCGGCTACGCGCTGCCGGCCAACACGACCATCGCCGCCGGCGGCCGTCTCATCATCTGGTACGACGAGCTGGCCACGGGGCTGCACACCTCCTACTCCCTCGACATGCGCGGCGACACCATCGCCCTGTTCATGCCCGATGGCACCCTGGTCGATTCGCTGACCTTCGGCGCGCAACTGGTCGACGTGGCCTATGGCCGGACGAGCGACGGCGCGGGCGACTGGGCCTACTTCGACGTGCCGACGCCGGGCGCGGCCAACAGCGGCGGCCTGGCGGGCACGGCGCGGGCGGCGCGGCCGACCTTCAGCCCGCCCGGCGGCATCTACGCCGCCGGCCAATCGGTGACGATTAGCGCCGACCCCAGCGCGGTCATCCGCTACACCACCGACGGCAGCAAGCCCACGGCCAATTCGCCCATCTACACCGGTCCAATCGCTGTCAATCAGCCCAAGCCCATTCGCGCCCGCGCCTTCATTGCCGGCCAACTGAGCAGCACGGCGGCCACAGCCACCTACCTGGTCGGTGTCGACAAAGAGCTGGCCATCGTCTCCCTGGTCACCGACCCGGCGCACCTGTTTGACAACATGATCGGCATCTACGTCGTCGGCAAGAACGGCGCCAAGGGGCGCTGCGGGCCAAAGGCCAACTACAACCAGCCGTGGGAGCGCCCGGTCAGCATGGAGTTGTATGAGACCGACGGCACGGCGGCCTTCCAGCAGGACCTCGGCTTCGAGATTCAGGGCGACTGTACGCGGGCCATGCCGCAAAAGTCGCTGGAGATCAAGACCCGCCGCCGCTACGGCGACAACGACATCGACTACGCCATCTTCCCCGGCAACCCGCAGGACGAGTATGAGCGGCTGGTGCTGCGCGGTGGCGGCAATCACAACGCCTATCTGAGCATGTTCCGCGAGCCGCTGGCCCACGAGTTGCATTGGGACACGATGGACCTCGACCAGCAGCAGTACCGGCCGACAGCTGTCTTCATCAATGGCGTCTACTGGGGCATCCAAAACCTGCGCGATAAGGCCGACGAGTCGCTCATTGAGCAGAACTATGGCCTCGACGCCGACGACGAGTTCGACATGATGCGCGCCGAGGTGAACAACGAGGAGATCGACGCCGGCAACACCGCCGCCTGGGACGCCTTCATGGCCGACCTACAACAGGACCTCACCAACCCGGCCAACTTCGACGCCGTAGCGGCCCAGATGGACGTGGACGAGTTCATGGACTTCTTCATCGCCCACACCTACACCGGTAATCTGCGCGGCGGCGAGTTCCGCTACTGGCGGGCCTATGAGCCGGGCAGCGTCTGGCGCTGGGTCTTCGCCGATCTGGACAACAGCTTCCAGACGAACCAAATCAACCAGGATTCGCTGAAAACTGCCCTGAAGCAAGACTCCTATGCCATTCAGCCGCTGAAGCGGATGCTGACCAACATCCCCTTCCGGCAGGCGTTCGTGCAGCGCGCGGCCAGCCACCTGAACATCACCTATACCCCGGCGCGCGTCACGGCCACCATCAACACCCTCCATGACGAGATCGAGCCGGAGATGCCGTTCCACATCCTCCGTTGGAAGAAGCCCAAGACGATGACCGCCTGGGAGACCGAGGTGACCAAAATGCGCACCTTTGCCGCGCAACGGGCGGACAAGATGCGCCAACACCTGAACCTCTATGTCGGCTCGCCGGGGCTGGCCAACCTGACGGTCGCCGTCGTTGGCGACGGCGCGGTCAGTGTGGCTGGCGTACAGCCGTTCGCCTATCCGTTCACCGGGCCATACTACCGCACCCTGCCACTAACGCTGGAGGCCCAGCCGACCGCCGGCTATCGCTTTGTCGAGTGGCAAGAGACGGGCGAGACCGACCCGACCATCACCCTGAACCTGAGCGGCAACGCCACGCGGACGGCCGTCTTCGAGCCGGAGCCGCTGCCAGTCATCGTCATCAACGAGATTCACTACAACCCGGCCGACGTCCAGGGCAGCGACGATCTGTATGAGTTTGTTGAACTGGTCAATACGGAAGCCCACGCCGTGGATCTGTCCGGCTTTAGCTTTGGCGCGGGCATCACCTACACCTTCCCCGACGGCGCGTCTATCGCCGCGGGCGAGATCATCGTTGTGGCCAAGGCCGCCGGCAGCTATACCGCCGCGCTGCCCGGCATCCAGGTGTTCCAGTGGACAAGCGGCAGCCTGGACAACGGCGGTGAGCAACTGGCCCTGCTGGATGACGACGGCAACGACATTGACCGCCTGACCTACGACGACGTTGCGCCGTGGCCCACCGGGCCGGACGGCGCCGACGGCACGTCGCTGTCGCTGCTGGCGACGAACCTCGACAACGCCCTCGTCACCAGTTGGGCGCCCAGCGCCGCCGCCAACGGCACGCCCGGCGCGGTCAACTTCCCGTAATAGCAAGAATCTCACGCCAAGAACGCCAAGAGCGCAAAGAGGAGCGGCTTCTTCTTTGCGCTCTTGGCGTTCTCCACGGCTTTGCGCCGGCGAAATGGCGTATAATGGGCCACATGAAGCGTTCTTTGGCCCTCCTCGTTCTTCTTGCCGCCGCGCTGCTGGCGGCTTGCTCCGAACAGACGCGCACTTCCATCGCCACGCGCGTACTGCCCGTCATGGGCACGGCCGCGTCTGAGGGCGGCATTGCCGCGCGGACGGTGGGCGCCGAGTTGGCCCAGACCAACGTGCCCATTGTCAGCACCGCCGCCGTCGAGGCCATCCGCACCGGCCGGCCCATCGCCGGCACGCTGGCCGCCGACTCGATCGACCTGGCCGGCACGATGGGCGCGGAGATCATCACCACCGGCCGGCCGCTGGCAGGAACGGTTGTCAGGCTCGGCGTGCGCGCCGTGGAGACGCGGCAGGCGGCTGAGCCGTTCTACCAGTGCCCCCAGGTGACCTACACTATCGACACCGATCTGAATAGCATAGCCGACATCAGCGGCGAACAGCTCGACGCGGCCATCGCCGCCACCGTCCCCGGCAGCCCGCTGACCGGCCTGGGCAGCGCCTTCGTCAGCGCCGCCCGCCAGCAAGGCATCAACACCTACTACGTCGCCGCCCACGCCGCCTACGACTCCGCCTGGGGCACCAGCCCGGTGGCGACGCGCAAGAACAACCTGTTCGGCTATGGCGTCGCGCCCGCCTGTCCGTTTGAGTGCGCCGCGACCTTCGCCACGCAGGCCGCGTCGATCGACTTCATCACCCAGTTGGTGAAGACCGACTATCTGACACCGGGCGGCCGCTGTCTCTTATACACATCTGACGCTGCCGACGAGCGATCTAGTGTAGATCTCGGAGGTCGCCGGAACATGAAAAAAAACACAGAACAGCAGA